>DASRJV010000211.1:0-8753 GCA_035649295.1 Propionibacteriaceae bacterium | reverse complement strand
TCGATGATCCACTTCGACGCCCACGCCGACACCGGAGACATCGAATTCGGTTCGCTCTGGGGGCATGGGCAGCCGATGCGACGACTGATCGAGTCAGGCGCCGTACGCGGCGATCGGTTCCTGCAAATCGGGCTTCGCGGGTACTGGCCGCCGCCGGAAACACTCGACTGGATGGCATCGCAGAACATGCGGTCCTATGAGATGACTGAGATCGTGCAGCGCGGACTTCGCGAATGCATGACCGAGGCGTTCACCATTGCCACCGACGACTGTGACGGAGTGTTCCTCTCGGTCGATATAGATGTTTGTGATCCAGGACATGCACCCGGCACAGGTACCCCTGAGCCGGGAGGGTTGTCCGCGCGTGAGTTGCTGGATGCGGTGCGGAGGATTTGTCTCGAGCTGCCGGTCGTTGGAGTGGATGTCGTTGAGGTGAGCCCACCGTACGACCATGCTGATATCACTGCCGCGCTCGCCAATCGAGTGGTCTTGGAGGCTTTGTGTGCCATCGCGCGGAAGCGCAAGGACGCCCGCGACGGTACGCAGTGGGACCCGCTGCTCCCGCTGCTCAGTGACCGGGCTGCTCCGATTCCCGAGGGAACAATCCCTCCACATCACCACACTCACCTGGGCCACGATCAGGAGGTGAGAGACAGCCATGAGCGATACGGTCCCATCTGAGGTTCCAGCTGATCCCGGATCAGCCGCGTCATTTCAGGCCACAGGTCGGGAGATCAGCGTCGGCACTGATGCCGCATATGCAGAGGCCTATGCCCACACTCGGCGCCCACTGCGCAACATCTCCGAGGTTCGGCACTTCTTCCGGACCAATGAGGTGCCGATCTACTTCGTCGGGGCAACGCCATTCAACTTGCTGGGCTTGGATCGTTGGGTGCGTAGCTTCTCCTACGTCACCTACTACGACGGGTGGGATGGTGCCCATCCGCGCGTCTTCACGCCGAGGCACAAGCCGTACATCGAGTTCGAAAGTGGCGAGGAGATCAACAACTGGCTGCTCGTCAACTCTGAGGTGCGCGCCCACATGTCGCGGCCAGCGCCTCAGGGCCAACGACCGAAGGTTGCCATGGTGTTCTTCGACGCCGAGACCGAGCGGATCTGCGAGGAGCTCGGCTACGACCTCATCCTCCCCTCAGCAGAGCTTCGTGAACACCTGGACTCCAAGATCGTCACTACCCGGCTGGGTGACGAGGTCGGGGCGGCAAGCGTGCCGAACGTGCTCGTGACCGTCGAAGAGTACGACGAATTGCTCAAGGTAACCAAAAGTGCAGGACTCGGCACTGACCTGGTCATACAAACCGCATACGGCGACTCGGGCAAGACCACCTTCTTCATCGATGACGAGTCCGGCTGGAAGCGACATCAACGCGACATCCGCGGCAATGAAGTCAAGGTCATGAAGCAGATCAACAACCGGCCTGTCGCCGTCGAAGCGGTTCTCACCCGGAGCGGCACTATCGTTGGTCCCTTCATGTCTGAGCTGACCGGGCACCCAGAGCTCACCCCTTACCGCGGTGGCTGGTGTGGCAATGAGATGTATCCGGAGGTGTTGACCGAAGACCTGCGCCGCAGAGCGGGTGATCTCGTCGGCCGACTGGGCGACAGGCTCGGCGCTGAGGGGTACCGAGGGTTCTTCGAGGTCGACGTGCTGTTGGATACCGACACTGGGGATGTCTACCTCGGTGAGCTGAACCCCCGGATCAGCGGCGCCTCCTCGATCACCAATGTCACAGCGGGCGCGTACGCCGACATCCCCTTGTTCGCGTTCCACCTGTTGGAGTATTTCGATGTCGACTTCGAGCTCGACACCGAGGAGATAAACGCGCGGTGGCGCGAGCTGGCGTCCGCGGACCTCTGGAGTCAAATGGTCATCAAGGAGACCTCTCCCGTCGTGCAGTTGATCACCG
Organism: Propionibacteriaceae bacterium; assembly: GCA_035649295.1. Lineage (GTDB taxonomy): Bacteria > Actinomycetota > Actinomycetes > Propionibacteriales > Propionibacteriaceae > Microlunatus. The sequence continues at coordinate 6,828 of DASRJV010000211.1, read as the reverse complement.
CTGCAGCACCCACGGGGCAGTACTCCTACGATGCCTCTGGAGCGTTGGTGTATCGGCGTGCCGCGCTGGACTGGCATCAGCTCCAAAACGAATCCGAGGTGTTCTTCCTGCGCATCTATGGCGCTGGGGATTACCGCTGGAAGGGTGCAGACCTGGGGGTTGTCGTCACCAAAGGACGCCTGCAGCGGCGAGTCGGCGCCGCAGATACGCTGACTATCCGTGCGAGACATCTCATTGATTCGATTCGCCGCCAGTACTCGGGGCTACCGCTGGCCGGCGCTGATGCCCAAGCAGCGCCCCTCGCGACAGCTCCCTCTATGGCGAAGTGAGTGACGCGCGGTCGTGATTGGCTCAACAGCTAGCCGTCCTCCCTTCCCGGTCACCCTCGATAACTGGCAGACTGCGGACCAGGTCGGCTGGACCTTCTGCCATATCGCGGAGATCTTCCCAACGGCACCGATCTCGCGCGGATCCGAGGCGGCAGCTGCCCTCCCTCGGCGCATCACTCCGCTGACCGACCTTGGCTGCCGGGATGCGGACGGGGAGTCGACCACGGTTGCCGCAATCATGAAGGCCACCGAGACCGACGGTTGGATGGTGGTGAAGGACCGCCGGATACTCGTCGAGCAGTACGCGGGCGCCATGGAGCCCGCCACGTTGCACCTGCTGATGTCGGTCAGCAAGTCGATCATCGGCATTCTGGTCGGTGCGTTGGTGGGCGAGGGCACGATCAATGTCGAAGAGCAAGTCACCACTTACGTGCCAGAGCTCGCGCAGAGCGGCTATCGCGGGGCCACAGTGCGCCAGTTGCTCGACATGCGATCCGGCATTGAATTCTCCGAGGACTACCTGGATCCAGAGTCAGGGGTACGGCAACTGGAGCAGGCGGTGGGTTGGGCACCGCGCCGCTCACCAGATGTGCCGCCGACCCTTCGTGGCTTCTTGGCGACGCTCCGCCAAGCCCGCGAGCACGGCGGCCCGTACGAGTACCGCAGTTGTGAGACTGATGTCTTGGGTTGGTTGTGTGAAGCCGCGGCTGGTCAGCGCTTCCCCGAGCTAGCGGGGGAACTGATCTGGTCGCGGCTCGGGGTCGACTTTGACGCCAATATCGGAATCGACGCCGAAGGCACCGGCCTGTTCGACGGCGGTATCTCCGCTGCGCTTTGTGATCTTGCCCGCTTCGGTGTGATGATCGCCCAAGAGGGCACATCAATGACCAACCAGCAGGTGGTGCCAGGGGCCTGGATCGAAGACACCTTCGCTGGCGGGCCCGACTCGCGCGAGGCCTTCGCGTCAAGCCCCGACGACACCCGGATGCACGGTGGCATGTACCGCAATCAGTTCTGGTTCCCATGGCCCGACCGGCAGGTGCTGATGTGCCTGGGCATCCACGGGCAAATGATCTACGTCGACCGGGTGACCGGCCTAGTGGGCGTCAAGCTGTCGAGCTGGCCGACACCGCAAGATTCCTGGAAGCTGTTCTCGACAGTCGCCGCTTTCGATGCGATCAGCGCCGAGGTGGCCCAATAGTCCAGTCATGTGACGATGGCTCAGGAGGTAGAAGTGAGCGACGGAAAGAGACCAATCTCTAGGCTGTTCGGATCTCGCAAGCTCAAGGGGATCTCAGACATCCGGACGTTCTTTAGAACGAATGAGCAGCCGATCTTCTTTATCGGTCCCACTGCGTTCAACCTGCTCGGCATCGACCGATGGGTTCGCAACTTCGGATACATCGTCTACTACGACTCCTGGGACTCCGGCCACCCTCGGGTGTTCACGCCCGCAAACAAGCCGTACGTCGAATTCGAGAGCAGTGAGGAGATCAACAACTACCTGCTGCGAGATCGCGAGGTGCAGGAGTTAATGGAGTCGCGCGCACCATCGGGCCTTCGTCCGATGGTCGCGATGGTCTTCTTCAACGAGGAAACCGAGGAGATCTGCCGGGAGCTCGATTACAACTTGATCTTGCCCTCGGACGAGCTGCGTCGGCGCCTCGATTCCAAGATCGTCACGACCCAGCTCGGAGAGGAGGCTGGAGCACCCTCGGTGCCTAACGTGCTGGGTCGTGCGGACAGCTACCAGAGGCTTGATGAGCTTGCCAGCGCCGCGGGGCTCGGGTCCGACCTTGTGGTCCAGACGCCCTATGGGGACTCCGGCAAGACAACGTTCTTCATCACATCTGAGGTCGAGTGGGACCGCGACAGCGAGAACATCATCGGTGAAGAGCTGAAGATCATGAAGCGAATCAACAACCACGCGGCAGCGGTAGAGGCGGTGAATACCAAGCACGGCACGGTCGTCGGTCCGTTCATGACCGACCTGACAGGTTATCCGGAGCTCACTCCGTATCGCGGTGGTTGGTGCGGCAACGATCTGTTCCCCGAGGCTCTATCCGAAGTGCACCGTGCGACTGCGGTCAGCCATGTGCGACGGCTCGGCGATCGGCTCCGGCAGGAAGGCTACAAAGGCTTCTTCGAGGTCGACGTGCTGATCGATCTGGATTCGGATGAGGTCTACCTCGGTGAGCTGAATCCGCGCATTTCCGGGGCCTCGTCAATGACTAACGTGACTGCAGGTGCCTATGCCGACATCCCGTTGTTCTTGTTCCACTTGCTGGAGTTCATGGACGTCGACTACACCGTCGACGTGGACGAGATCAACGAGCGATGGCGCGAACTCGCGGCAGTCGACGTCTGGGCCCAGCTGATCATGAAAGAGCCGAACGACTCCGTGGAACGGATCCTGACAGCACCTCGAACCGGTACGTACCGGCTTGGCGAGGATGGCAATCTGACCTTTGTTCGTGTCAGCAACGACTGGCATGAGGTCACCCACGAAGATGAGTGCTTCTTCATGCGCGTGTACGGACCCGGTGACTACCGGTTCAAAGGTGCCGACTTGGGGATCCTCGTTACTAAAGGGCGGATGCAGACACCAGAAGGCCTCACCAAGCCTTGCCGCAGCTACATCAACGGGATTCGTTCCATGTACATCAGTGAGGCGATACCAGAGCCGCCACCAGTCGTACCTATCGGCTACGTCAAGTGACGGTCTGAATCACGTCAGCTGCGTCCGCGGTCGCGGCCCTCGACGAGTCCGATCGGTCCATGCACGCTCCGAGCATCGGCTTGCCCCGTAAGCCCAGACAAGTGACGTCCGGCTGCGACGAATGCCCGGATAGTGTCGATCAACACGGTGGCATCTTGCGGGGCCGGCCAAGAGGACATCTTCACCGCGACCGTCCGGGTCGCCCGGTCGACGAACACCATCTGACCGTGGATGCCCAGGCATAGCTGGATATCACCCAGCGGTCCTGGAACGAACCAGAACTGGTTGCGATACCAGCCACCGGTGAGGACCGGCTCCGAGTCAGAGGCGGCGAATGCACCCCTGATATCCGGATCGAGCGCCCGGGCCTCGCGCAGCCACGGTTCCGGCACGATGCAGTTGTCGTGCACATAGCCGTCTTCCAGGACCAATTGACCGAACCGAGCCATGTCTCGTGCGCGAGCCGACATGCCGCCATCGTGAATGGCCGAACCGACCGCGTCGCAGGTGATTTCAGCGTCGAACTCAGCGCCCATCGGCTGCCAAATCAAAAGCGAAATGAGGTCGGCCATGCGCGCACCAGCGGCGCGTTCACAGACCCAGCCGAGCATGTCGGTGTCTGCTGATCGGTACACGAACGGTCCGCCATGATCGGTGTCGCTGCCTAGCTTGGTGAGGTAGAAGTACATACCCCGCGCCTCGTCATGGTCCTCACCTGGTCGCCAGCCCATGTATCGCTCCATCACCCGAACTTCGGCGTCAGGGTTGGTGTATTCCTCGCGGAATGCGACCCCAGTCCGCATGTTCAGGAGGTGACGGACGGTAGCACCGTCATAGCCCGACTCGACGATTTCGGGGACGTAACTGCTGGCCTGGGCGTCCAGGTTGAGCAGGCCTTGTTCGACCAAGATTCCGGCGATGCAGCCAACGACAGACTTCGTCACCGACATCAGCAGATGGGGAGTCTTCTCGCTCATTCCGTTGAGGTACTGCTCATACACGATCTGACCGTCGTGCAGCACCACTGCCGCGTCCGTCCAAGTCTCCGCAATCACCTCGGCGAAGGTCGACGTCTGGCCGGCGAGCCGGTGCACGGTGATGTCGTCCAGTACCGGTGCGGCCCTATCATGCGGCAGGTCACGCCAAGGGTCACGCCCACGGGAGATCCGCTGGGTCGGTATCAGCTCGCGCAGGTGCTGAAAGGACCATCGGTTGTACGGGGGGTCCTGCCAGTTGGCCAGCGAGACCCGCGACTTTGCGGGCGGCGGGAAACCGGACATCAGTGGCTCGCGGACCATGCCCGGGACCCTACCTCTGACCTGGTTTTCGAGTGACGAAATGACATAGATCGCTCAAACGGGTCGGTGTTTGTGAGGTAATACCCCGTTTGACGTCACCCGGCACTTGCAATCGTAGGGTGATGGCGTGGCGCTGCCGACGCTGGCGAGCTTGTCCCGGACATTGGGGAAGGACCTGTATCCGGCCGACGGAGTCGTGGTCCCTGAGACTCCCGTCACTGCCGTGCACATCTCTGAGCTCGTCGACCCTACGTTGTACGTTTCGGGCGGTGAGCTGCTGCTGACCACTGGTTTGACCCTTCCGACCAGCAGGATTGCGTGGGAGGGATATGTTTCGCGACTCAAGAGCATCGGAATCGCTGGGCTTGGTATCGGCTTAGGGCCGCGCTACTCCGAGCCTCCAGAGATGCTGGTGGAGGCATGCAAGGCCGCTGGGCTCACACTGCTTATTGTCCCGGCCCCAACACCCTTTCTGACGATCTCCAAGACCTACTGGACGGCGCGGGCGCGCTCCTCTGAGCAGCACCTTCAAGATGCGGTCGCCGCGCACCGGGCGCTGATCGACGCGGCTGCCTCGCCCGATCCGGCGGCCGAGGTGCTACGACGGTTGGCGAGGGCCGTGGACGGATGGGCGGCCTCTCTCACATCCACCGGCAAGCTTGATCAGATTCATCCAGCCGGATTGGTCGAGGAGGCGGAAGCACTCCAGTCAGAGGTCGAGCGTCTGGAGGTTGCTGGCGTCCACTCGGCCGCGTCGTTCGTCGCGCGCGGTCGGTATGTGGCGATCTTTCCTCTGTCGGTGGAGGAGACCGTAGTGGGCTACTTGGCGGTCGGTACGACGGAGCACATGTCCGCGATGCGCCGCCAAGTCGTGCTGACTGCGGCGGCCTTGTTGAGCATCGACTCGATCCATCGGCAACGTGCGGCACCTGCGCGCGAGGCGACAGCCCGCTGCGTGGCGCGCCTGGTGGACCTCGGACACATTGAGGCAGCGCGCCAGCTCGCCGCGCTGGAAGGCCTACCCATGGTTCAGCGTGAGGGTCGGGTGCTCCTCGTGCACGCCCGGGACACCGAGAAAGTAATCCGGGCGGTCGAGGCATGGTCCGCGGACGCGCTGGCCGTGGCGATAACGCGTGCCGAGTCGTGGTACCTGCTTCCCGCCGGGCATCCGCGACTGGCAGACCTGAGTCGGTCGCTGTCGAAGGCGGACCGCAGCGCCTCGGCAGTCGTCTCCGAGCTCGTTCGCCTCGAGGACGTCGGCACGACTCGGTCTCGGTTAGGGGACCGGTTACGCAGACTGTCCCGGGGAGAGCTGGCGCTGGAGGAGTTCCCACTCGGCGACGCCCGGCTGATCGCTACCAGACTTGATGACTTCCTAGAAGATCAGAGCAAGGAGGTCATTGCGGCAGTCGCCGCGTACCTTTGCCACCGTGGGCAGTGGGCACAGGCCTCGCGTGACCTGGGCGTGCACCGCAACACTTTGCGTTATCGCCTCTCGCGAGCCCGCGAGGCTCTCGGCGTCGACATCGACGATCCAGACGTTGCGGCTCGGCTCTGGCTCCTGATGCGTGAACGCGGTGTGGCCTAACGTCGCAGGTTAATCCGGTGGATGGTTTGTGGTCGGAATGCACAAGCGGCGCTGGTTGATGTGCGGATAGCACCAAGACTCGGGCGCTGATTTCTCCTTAACGTGGCGACGGCCCAACGAGACGGAGAAACCACATGTCGCAGCCAGAGCAACGTCGCATCCTGGCAACCAGCATCCCAGGTCCCATATCCCAGAAGCTGCAGGCGCAGCGCGCCGCGGAACTCGCCCCCGGTGTGGGTATCACCATGCCTGTCTTCATCGAGCGAGCCGGTGGCGGCATCCTGGTCGATGTCGACGGCAATCACATCATCGACTTTGCGTCTGGGATCGCTGTGACGAGCGTCGGTGCGTCCGACCCAGCGGTGGTAAGGCGCATTGCCGAGCAGGCTGAGCGCTTCACCCACACCTGTTTCCTGGTCACGGAGTACGAGGGAGTCGTCGACGTAGCTGCGGCGCTCAACCGGCTGACCCCAGGTGACCACCCGAAGCGGACGGCGTTGTTCACCACTGGTGCGGAAGCAGTCGAGAATGCGATCAAGATCGCTCGTACGGCGACCGGTCGCCCGGCGGTGATCGTCCTCGGACACGCCTATCACGGACGCACCCTCCTCACGATGACCATGACGGCGAAGAACGTGCCCTATAAGCAGGGCTTCGGTCCATTCGCTCCGGAGGTCTACCGGGTTCCTTCGCCGTACCCCTACCGATGGCCGAGTGGCCCCGAGAAGTGCGCCGAGGAGGCGCTGGCGGTCATGCGCGACACAGTGATCACCGAGGTCGGGGCGCAGAACGTGGCCGCGATCATCGCCGAGCCAATCCAGGGCGAGGGCGGCTTTATCGTTCCGCCGGCGGGCTACTTGAAGGGCATGCAGGAGTTGGCGCGAGAGCACGGCA
>DASRJV010000210.1:0-11458 GCA_035649295.1 Propionibacteriaceae bacterium | reverse complement strand
CGCATGCGCTCGAGACTCATAACGATGCCTCCGGCCACCGCCGATGAGCCACCAGAGAGGCCGCTACCGGCTCCCCGTGGCACTACCGGAACTCGGTGCTCGGCTGCCCATCGGATCGCGGTCTGGACTTCTGCGGCGTTTCGCGGCCGGACCACTGCCAGCGGGATTCCCGCCGTCGGGTCCCGGGACCAGTCGAAGCGGTAGTTCTCGCAGGTGACTGGATCGGTTCGTAGCCCGTCACCGAGTGCCTCAGCGAGCTGCTGCAACGCAGTCTCCATGGACCAAACTTAGCCAGCGACCTCGGCGGCTTCGAACCAGGCAAGCTCCAGCTCATCCTTGTTGGCAGTCATGAGCTCGATCTGGCGTTGCAGTTCGGTCAGCCGCTGGTAATCGCTGGCAGCGGCCGCCATCTGTTCATGCAGTGACGTGAGCCGCTCGTCGAGCCGGGCTATTTGCTGTTCCAGCCGGGCAAGGTCCTTTCTGGCTTGCCGACTCGCCGCGCTCGGCCTCGATGGAGTCACCACTGAGGCCTTGGGACGTTTCTCCGGCGGCCGGTCGTGGCGGGATTGCAGGTACTGCTCCACGCCGCCGGGAAGAAGGACGCAGGAGCCGTCCCCAATCAAGGCGTAGCAGACGTCGCAGACCCGCTCCAGGAAGTAACGGTCGTGGGTGACGACGAGCAGCGAGCCAGGCCAGTTGTCGAGGTAGTCCTCGATCACAGTCAAGGTGTCAATGTCGAGATCGTTGGTGGGCTCGTCCAGCAGCAGGGCATTGGGCTCGTCGAGCAGCATGCGGAGAATTTGAAGCCGCCGCTGTTCGCCGCCTGACAGATCGTCAAGCCGGGCGGTCAGCCTGTCTCCGGTGAACCCGAAGTCTTCGAGCAGCGAGCTGGCGCTGGCTTCGGCACCGGTGGCAAGTCGAGTCTGTCGTCGGATGCGATCGACCGACTGCAGCACCCGATCGGTGCCGCGGACCTCTTCCATGCCCTGACTCAGGTACCCGATTCGCAGCGTCTTGCCGCGTTTGACGCTTCCCGAGTCAGGCGTCAGTTGACCGGCCAGCAGCCGCAGCAGCGTCGTTTTGCCGGAGCCGTTGACCCCGATCAGGCCGATCCGGATACCAGGCCCAATTGACCAGGAGAGATCGCGAAGCAGCGTTCGGCCCCCCAGCGACATAGTCACCTTGTCAAGATCGAAAACGTCCTTGCCCAGCCGGGCGGTGGCGAACCGTTGCAGTTGCACTCGGTCGCGGGGCTCAGGCTCGTCGGCGATCAGCGCAGCTGCCGCATCGAGACGAAACTTCGGCTTGGAAGTTCGGGCCGGTGCGCCCCGCCGCAGCCAGGCCAGTTCTTTGCGAAGAAGGTTGTCGCGTCGCGCGGCGACGATAGCGGCCTGGCGCACGCGCTCGGTCTTGGCCAGCACATAAGCCGCATAACCGCCTTCGTAGGCGTTGACCGCACCGTCGTACACCTCCCAGACGCTGGTGCAGATCGCGTCGAGGAACCAGCGATCGTGGCTGACCACCAGCATTGCGACATCAGCCGCCTGCAGAGCTCTCAGCTCCCTGGCCAACCAGTCCACCGCCTCAACGTCGAGATGGTTGGTGGGCTCGTCGAGAATCAGCAGGTCATGATCAGCCAGCAGCAGTGTCACCAACGAGACCCTGCGGCGCTCACCGCCGCTCAAGTTGGCGACCTGCGCATCGAGGTCAAGATCAGCCAGCAGGTGCTCAACGATCGATCGCGTTCGGGAGTTGGCGGCCCACACGTGATCCGGCTTGCCGCCGACGATCAGATCGCGTACCGAGACATCGGCCTCGATTTCGTCAGCCTGATGCAGGAAGCCGATCGACAGTTGACCAGTATGGACAACGCGACCGGAGTCCGGTACCAGCGCCCCTGCGAGAAGTCGGAGCAAGGTCGTCTTTCCGGCTCCATTACGGCCCACGACCCCAACTGCCTCACCGCGACCGAGACCCAGGCTGATGCCGTCGAGCAGCGTACGAGTGCCGTAATTGATGGTGACCCGTTCTGCGTTGACCAGGTTGCTCATCATCGATCAGGCGCCACAGGCGCAGTGAGGCTTGCTCCGAAAGGACCTCAATCAGCGACCGCGCATCGCCTGGCGGGCGCCCTTCACCTGGCGTGGACTGGTCGGCATCGGTCCCTTCGGCACGGGCACCGGCGGCCGAAGGGCATCGAGTGCCCTTAGCCGTTGTCTGATGTCGGTGATCTGGTGCTGCTGGAGCACTTTGGGCAGTTTGCGAATGTGGTCGGCCAGCTTGTCCAGCGGCACCTGGCCTTCTTTATTGCCCATGATCACCGTGGTGACCGTGATCCCGTAGGCGACTCGTTCGTGTTTCTTCACCTCGCTCGCGAGGAGTTGGCGCACCCGACCGGGCTCACCTTCGCCGATGAGTATCAGCCCGCCGGGACCGAGTGTGCGATGAATGACATCTCGGTTGCGATTGGCAGCAATCGCCGGTGTGGAGACCCACTTCTTGGGCAGCATTCCCAGGGCCACCTCCGCCGAGCCCGTCTGTCCTGCGTACCGCTTGTAGGTGGCCGCCTTCGCGCGCCGAACGAGCATGAACATCGTGGCCAGAATGCCGACCATGACGCCGGCGAAGATCACGTTGAAGGCGTAGCCCCACAGCACACCGATGACGATGCTCAGCCCGGTCGGCAGTAGGAAGGCGCCGATCAACAGATAGGGAAGCGCCCGGTCATGCTCATGCGTGACCTGATAGGCGCGGATGATCTGGCGGATCCGGCCCATATCTTTTGGATCGTTGCTCGCTTTCTTACGAGCCTTTTCCGCCTGCTTCGCGGCCTTGGCCTGCGCCTTGGCATTCTTCGCCGCAGCCTTAGGGTCCTTGCCACCACCCGTAGCGTTCTTAGCCGCCGCGTTGGCCATTACGACTCACTTTCGAGCTCTCGATTCTGTTTGCCTACACCGCCGAAGCATGGACTGACAATGCCTCGCGGGTCTGCAGTGCCTGGCGGTACAGCCGGCCTGCACGATAGGAGGAGCGTACGAGTGGTCCGCTCATTACGCCAGCGAAACCAATCGACCTCGCCTCGTCCGCCAGCTCGATGAACTCCTCCGGCTTGACCCAACGGTCCACAGGATGATGCCGTGGTGATGGCCGCAAGTATTGAGTGATCGTGATGATTTCAGCGCCGGCGTCATATAAGTCGGCGAGGGCGTCACTGACCTCTGTCCGGGTCTCGCCCATGCCGAGGATCAGGTTGGATTTGGTGACCAGCCCTGCGGCTCGAGACGCCCGCAACACACCGAGAGAGCGGTCGTAGCGGAAGCCCGGGCGAATTCGCTTGAAGATCCGCGGCACGGTCTCCACATTGTGTGCGAAGACCTCTGGCTCGGTATCGAAGAGTTGCCCTAGATAGTCAGAGTTACCGGAGAAGTCGGGGGCCAACATCTCCACGCCAGTGCCGGGGTTGAGCTCATGAATCTTGCGGATCGTCTCGGCGTACAGCCAAGCACCCTCGTCGGGAAGATCATCGCGACAGACACCGGTAACAGTCGCATAGCGAAGACCCATCTGGCGCACCGACTCGGCGACTCGTACCGGCTCGTCCGCGTCGAAGCTGGCCGGCTTGCCGGTATCGATCTGACAGAAGTCACAGCGCCGGGTGCACACCTCGCCGCCGATCAAGAAGGTGGCCTCGCGGTCCTCCCAGCACTCGAAGATGTTCGGGCAGCCCGCCTCCTGACATACCGTATGCAGACCTTGGCTCTTGACCAGCTCGTGGAGCTCGCGATATTCCGGCCCCAGCCGTGCCGTGGTCCTGATCCACGGCGGCTTCTTCTCGATCGGCGTGCTGGCGTTGCGAACCTCCAGGCGCAGCGGCTTGCGGCCTTCGGGGGCGATGGTCACCTGGTCAGCCTACTGTGTTTGATTTGCTCGCTCCGCTCGCGGCGGATCGCGCTTAGGTTCCGCCTACTTCGTCGTCGCTCGCAGAGGGAAGAACGCCTCTGCTCCCTCCTCCTCAGCACGGCGGCGCGCGATCCGATGTTTGATTTGCCCGCTCCGGATTCATAACGCGATGTGCGAGCAGCAAGCCCATCAAACAACGTCGCGGCGACGGAAGGTCAGCAATGAGCAGGTGATCAGCAGCGCAAGGATGATCGACCAGTAGGCCACGCCGTGAGTAAGGCTCACAGAGTGCTCGATGAGGTCGAAATTCACTCTATCTGCTGGCGCCCGCTCAACCGGAACTGAGTAGGTGTATCCGTGATCAACGATCGCCAAAATATTCCCGTCGGGAGTCCACGGGGTAATGCGTTGGGCCCATGGAAGCGAGCTCAGCGGACCGATTCGGACGAACCAGACAACGACCAACGCAAGCAGCACGCCAATCGCGCCTGCGGTGCGGCGGGAGAGCAGACCGATACAGAAACCGAAGATGGCCAGGACGACGACGGACAGGACGCTGCGTGCTCCCATCTCGACTAATTCCCTGACCGACTCGACGCGAGAGCCGTGTAGATGGGCTAGTACGAGAGCCACATCGAACACCAGTGTGGCGCAGAGCATGCCGAGCAGGACTGCAAATCCGGCCACGGTCAGTAGTTTCGACCAGAACACGTGACCCCGTCGCGGAACGAACGTCAGCCAGCTCGTCATCGAGCCAGAGCTGTACTCGGCACCGATGAAACTGGCGGCGATCATGAAGGCTACGAGTGCGGCGAGGAGCGCCGACAGCTTGAGCGCAGTCCCGGTTGCGTCCTTGAACGGCGTTGGACTTCCTGTGAATTCCACCAATGTGGGTTCGGGCACAACGCACTCGTCCGGTGGCGCGCCAGTGTCTCGGCAGTCCTGCTCGTCCTGCTCGTGATTGGCCACCCACTCCCTATGCGCTTGTTGGTACGCGCGCTCACTGGTTGCGAGCTGTTCGCCGCTCGGGGGTGAGAGGGCGTCGTTGAGCACCAGCTGAAATCCGGCGAGACCGAGCAGCAGCATGATCAGTGCGATGCCGGTGAACCGCCTGCTCGTCAATCTGGTTACTTCCGTCCAGATGAGCCGAGTCACGCTCGTCCGCCCCAATCCCGGCGTTCTGGATGTCGTCGCCGATCCGGCCGCGGTTGTTGTTGTTCGGGTCGCCGCACTCGCTGTTCTGATCGATGGTGCGCCGGCTGACGTCGTCCCTCCGATCGAGCGCCCCGCTGCTGACCGGTGGTCAGATCCATGAAGACGGACTCGAGGTCTGGCTGGATAGGGGTCAGCTCAGAGACGTACAGGCCTTGATCGGCCAGCAGCCGGCTAATCACCGCAAGATCGAGCTTGTGATTGACCAGGCTGACCTTGAGAGCTCGGTTGGGTAGTTGCTCGACCGCGAAGCCCGATGTCCTGAGTATCTCTGTCGCCCGCAGATGATCTGACACTCCGACCCGCGCCGCAAGCTGGCCGCCGGGGGCGAGGACGTGGTTGACGTCGCCTTCGGCGAGCAGCCTGCCACCGCCGATGATCGTTACCGTGTCGGCGATTTGCTGCACCTCACCCAGAATGTGGCTGGCAACGAGCACCGTCTTCCCTCGGCCGGCCAGGCTCCGCATCATGGCGCGGATCTCGTGAACCCCGGAAGGGTCGAGGCCGTTGGTTGGCTCATCCAAGATCAACAGGTCTGGGTCTTTGAGCAACATTGCGGCAATGGCAAGGCGCTGTTTCATGCCAAGTGAATAGTTACGAACCTTGTCCCGGCGGCGGCCGGTCAGTCCAACTTCGTCAAGTACTGCTGCAATCCGCCGCCGCGGTGCACCGATGGCGCCCGCCAGCAATTGCAAGTTCTTCTGTCCAGAGAACGCCGGAAAGAACTTGGGCGCATCGACGATGGCACCCACCCGGCCAATCACCTCATGAATGGCCAGCGGCACCTCGTGGTCGAAGATCCGGATGTGGCCGGAGTCGGCGGCGATCAATCCGAGAAGCATTCGGATTGTGGTTGTCTTGCCGGAGCCGTTAGGACCGAGGAAACCGTGTATCCCACCCAACGGCACCCGAAGGTCGAGGCCGTCGACTGCGGCTTGTTTGCCGTTCCGAGTCCGGTACACCTTGCGCAGGTTGTAGGCCTCGACGGCATAGTCAACGGTCGGTTGCGCTACGACCGTTCGGCGGCCAGCACTGGCAACCGACCGCGACGGGTTACGCTGCGCCAACTGCAAGCCTGTCGAGTGTCGTGTCAGGTGCAGTGCCAATGTCAGGCGATTGCACGTACGCCTCGAAGGCCAGGTAGCGCTCCAAGTGCGGACGCAGCATCTGAGCTACCTCGACGACCGTGACCTCGGTGCCTAGTTCGGCGGCGATGGAGGTAACGCCTACCCCGGTTAGTCCACACGGGATGATCTGGTCGAACCGGCGAAGATCAGGATTCACATTGATCGCAAAGCCGTGCATTGTCGTACCGGCCGCCACGCGTATGCCTATCGCGGCAATCTTGCGCTCGAGCCGCTTGGAGTCCTGCGCCAGCCAGACACCGGAGCGGCCGCGGATCCGACCGGTGTTCAGACCGTAGTCGGAGAACATGCCGATCATGGCCTCTTCGAGCCGGCGCACGTAATCAACAACGAGGGTGGATTCAGGAAGCCGGACAATCGGATAGCCCACCAGCTGTCCGGGCCCATGCCAGGTGATCTTGCCACCCCGGTCGACATCGATCACTGGCGTGCCATCCAGGGGCCGTTCGTGCGGCTCTGTTCGCTTGCCTGCGGTGTAGACGCTGCTGTGCTCCAGGAGCAGCACGGTGTCCGTTCGAGTGCCCCCGGAGACCTCGGCGTGGATGGTCCGCTGCAGATCCCACGTCGCCTGGTAGTCGAGATGGTCGCTGCCCAAGCCCAGGTCAACGAACTCCAGTGCCATGGCGCTGAGTCTAATGTCGTACCGCCACCGCGCTATGACAGGCGGACCGCTTCGCCGACTGCCCGGGTGCGAGCGTCGGGAATAGCGCGCCGCCGGACGGAGGAGAAGTGAGCAGAGGCGTTCTTTCCTCTGCGAGCGACGACGACGCCGGCGGATCCACCGCGCGATGCGTGAGCAGCCCAAAGAACAGTTCGCGGCTGAACTTGCGTCAATGTCGGGCGCGTTGTTCGCGAGCGACGAAGGAGGCGAATCTGGTGGTCCGCTTGTCAGAGTGCAATCAAGACGCACTCTCGCGGGCGGTCCGCTTGTCAGAGTGCAATCAAGACCGCAGCGCCGATGTCACGGTGTCCTCGACGGTGGGGTCACCGAAGGCGAAACCGTCAGTGGTCAGACGCTGGGGGATGACGTGTTGGTCGGCGACTATCTGCTCTCCAAGCTCGCCCAGTGCGGTACGGATGATCACCGTCGGCACCCGGAGGAATCGCGGTCTGTGCAAGGCCGCGGCGAGAGCATCGGTGAACTCTGCGTTGGTCGTCGGTTGCGGCAAGGTGAGGTTGTAGGGCCCCGAGGCATTTTCACGTGTCCCGGCCCACTGCACCACGGCGAGATAGTCCCGGAGACTGATCATGGGCATGTGTTGGCTGCCATCGCCGAGTGTGGCACCGAGCCCGCACCACCAGCCCAATTTGATGAAAGGGAACGACCCGCCGCTGGAGTCCATCACCGGGCTGGTCCGCAGTATCACGACCCGAACACCAGCGTCCGCCGCAGGCTGTGTGGCGGCCTCCCATTTTGTTGTCATTTGGGCCAGAAAGTCCGGCGCGGCTGGTGATTCCTCGGTGTACGGCGTGACGTCAGAGGTCGTGCCGTAGCGGGCTATGCCGCTCTGCTGGATCAGAGTGTGCGGGCCGCTGCCGGCACGTGCGGCAAGGCTTCGAGCAATGGTCCGTGTGGTGTCGACCCGGGAGGAGAGAATTTCCTCCCGCCGGGATGTGGTCCAAGGGATCGGCGCGACGGGAACTCCACCGAGGTTGACTGCAACATCGACGCCGTCAAATGCAGACTCGTCCACCGAACCCACATCGGGATCCCAGCGGAACTCAGTCGAGGTTGCCGGCTCGCGGCGTACCAGTCGGACTACTTCGTGGCCCTCACTCGCCAGCCGGACCCTGATCGCCCTGCCCAGGAAACCCGACGCGCCAGCCAATAACCACTTCATGTGAACTCTTCGCGCGCAATCTTGCGATCAGATGCCGAACTCTGCCCCGAAGTCACCCTCCTCGAGCCGTGCTTTGAGCGTGCTGAGGAACCGGGCGGCATCAGCGCCGTCGACAAGCCGGTGGTCATAGGACAACGAGAGATACATCATGTCGCGGATCGCAATGACCTCACCCAAGCCTGGATCTGAGATCACCACCGGCCGCTTGACCAGGGCGCCGGTTCCGAGAATCGCCACCTGAGGCTGATTGATGATCGGCGTGTCCAGCAACGTGCCGGCCGAGCCGTAGTTGGTGATGGTGAACGTGCCACCGGTCAGCTCATCAGGTGTCACCTTGTTCTGCCGCGTACGCGCTGCCAAGTCCGCAATCCGCTTGGCCAAACCGGCGATGCTCAGGTCACCCGCATCCTTGATCACCGGAACCAGCAGGCCCTTTTCGGTGTCCACCGCAATGCCGAGGTGCTCGGCATCCGGATAGGTGATGGTGCGCTCTTCGGTGTCGATAGTCGCGTTCACCTTCGGATAGATCTTCAAAGCCTCGATGGCAGCCTTGGCGATGAACGGCAGATAGGACAGTGTCGCGCCCTCGCGTTTCTTGAACTCATCTTTGACCTTCGCGCGGATTCGCGAGATCGCTGTGAGATCAACCTCGACCGTTGCGGTGAGCTGAGCGGAGACCTGAAGAGACTCGACCATGCGCTTGGCAATCGTCTGCCGCAGCCGCGACATCTTCTCCGTGGTGCCGCGCAGCGTACTGGCCGCAGCTGCTGGGGCGGCTTGCGCGGCGGGCTCGGCTGCCTGAGCTGGGGGAGCGGCTTTCTCAGCCTCAGCTGCTTGCCTCGCGGCCTCGGCGGCGGCCAGCACGTCCTGCTTGCGTATTCGTCCGCCTACACCCGTCCCATTGAGCGACGCGAGGTCGACGCCGTGCTCCTTGGCGAGCTTGCGTACCAGCGGTGTCACGTAGCCGGCTTCGGAGTCGCCTACTGCTGGCGCCGGTGCAGGAGTAGGCGACTCTGCGGGACCGTGCTGTTCAGGTCGGGCATCCTCTTTTGCCGTCGCTGGCTCCGGCTCCGGCTGTGGTGCCGCCTCGGGCTCAGGTTCTGCTTTGGGCCGTTCTGGTTCGGGCTCAGGTTCCGCCTCCGCCTGCTCCGGTTCGGGCCTTGGCTCCGGCTCAGGCGACGGCGCGGCCGCGGCTCCCGCCTCGCCGATGATCGCAAGCACCGCTCCAACGCCGACTGTCTCGTCTTCTTGGACCCGTATCTCGAGCAAGGTGCCTGAGGTCGGTGAGGGGATTTCCGTGTCGACTTTGTCCGTCGAGACCTCGAGCAGCGGCTCGTCGGCCCCAACAGATTCCCCAACTTGCTTGAGCCAGCGGCTAACGGTTCCCTCGGTCACGCTCTCGCCAAGTTCGGGCAGGGTTACTTCGGTGCCAGCAGCCGCCCCGCCAGAGCTAGCCGCCGGCTCCGCGTCCTCTGCTTTCTCCTCGGCGGCAGCCTCGGGCTGCTCCGGCTCCTCGGTAGCCTCCGCTTGCTGCTGTGGTGCCTCCTCCGGCTGACCTTCCTCTTGAGCCGGCGCCTCGGCTGCCTCCTCCTGGGCTGGCGCCTCAGCTGCCTCCTGCGCAGGTGCTTCGGGTTTCTGAGTCGAGGTCTCGCCAGCCTCTTCGGTCGGAGCTTCAGGTGCGGGCGCGGCCTGCCCATCAGCCTCACTCGGCTCGCCGATCACGGCCAGCACCGCACCCACTGCGACCGTCTCATCCTCCTGCGCCTTGATCTCCAACAGCACCCCGGAAGCGGGGGAGGGGATTTCGGTGTCGACCTTGTCCGTCGAGACCTCAAGTAGCGGCTCATCGGCTTCGACGGTGTCACCGACCTGCTTGAGCCACCTGCTGACCGTTCCTTCGGTCACACTCTCACCGAGGGCTGGGAGGGTTACAGAGGTCGACATGGCTGTGAGGACTCCTTCATCGTGCTGGTGCTCAGTCTCGGCCTAGTGTCACTGCTGGCTCGTCGGAACTCGGTCGGGCCTCTTCGGTGCCGGTGGGCCACAGCCTAGCCTCAGCAGGTCGCCGCGGAGCCTCCTGCTGCTCATGCGAGGTTTCGCGGGAGGGGCTC
Source organism: Propionibacteriaceae bacterium (assembly GCA_035649295.1). GTDB lineage: Bacteria > Actinomycetota > Actinomycetes > Propionibacteriales > Propionibacteriaceae > Microlunatus. The sequence goes on along the minus strand of DASRJV010000210.1, from coordinate 1,249 downwards.
AGCTTGTCCGTCAGCCGTGGGAATGCAAGGGCTTGCCGGCTAGTGCAAGGTGCGCTTCACCGAGTGCCTCGCTCTGACTGGGGTGGGCGTGGATAAGGCCCGCAACGTCAGCCGGGAACGCATCCCAGTTGGTGATCAATTGGGCCTCACCGACAAGCTCGCTGACGCGGGCCCCGATCATGTGGACGCCGACAACTGGCCCGCTCGGTCTGCGTACCAGCTTCACGAAGCCCCGAGTCTTCAGGATCTGGGACTTGCCATTTCCGGCCAGGTCATAGCTGAACGTCTCCACCTCGCCGAAGCGCGTCCGCGCCTCATCCTCGCTCAACCCGATGGAGGCGATTTCGGGGTCAGAATAGGTGACCCGCGGCACGCCCAGATCCACGATCGTCGCGGGCGGCCGCTTGAGGAGACCGGTTCGATGGGCAATGTCCTCGGCGACAAAGATCCCGTGCGCGAAACCCCGATGCGCAAGCTGCAGACCACGTACCAGATCACCCACGGCGTACACACCGGGGACCGATGTCTCCAGTCGCTCATTGACTTTGACGAAGCCATCCTCGAGATCGACGCCCGTCTCCGGATAGCCGAGCCCGGATGTCTGCGGCCCCCGACCAACGGCCACGAGTATCAGCTCGGCTTCCAACACCTGCCCGTCCGCGAGTTCCATCCGTACGCCGGACTCGGTCGTCTGGCATGACGACATCGCAGCACCTGTCACCATGGTGATTCCGCGCTTGCGAAATGTGCGTTCCAGGCCAGCCGAGATACTCGGATCTTCCCCTGACACGAGCCGAGGAAGCGCCTCGACGATCGTGACATCGACGCCGAATGAGCGCCAGGCCGAGGCGAATTCAACTCCGATCACTCCACCGCCGAGCACGATTGCGGAGGTGGGAAGTCTTTCAAGACGGAGCGCCTGCTCGCTCGCGAGAATCTTTGCTCCGTCGATCTCCAGCCCTGGCAGTGAGCGGGAATACGATCCGGTGGCGAGCACGAGATTGGGTGCTTGGTACGTCTCGTCGTCGACGCTGACGACGTGGTGGCCATCATGCCGGGTCAGTCGACCCGCACCGTGAACGACGGTAATTCCGTTGGAATTGACCAGGCCGGATAGACCCTTGTAAATGCGGGCGACCACGCTGTCGGCGTAGGAGACCACCCCGGCAAGGTCGATCTTGTCGATCGCCGCATGCACCCCGAACTGACTCCCCATGCGCACCGAGTCCGCCACCTCGGCAGCGTGCAG
>DASRJV010000209.1:0-2810 GCA_035649295.1 Propionibacteriaceae bacterium | reverse complement strand
GGCGGACTGCTCGGCCTCGAGGCCGGCTACGCACTCCGCAAGCTCGGCCTCCAGGTGACCGTCCTCGAGCGCTCGGCAAGCCTGCTGCGCCGCCAGCTCGACACACGAGCAGGCGAGCTGTTGCGCAAGTACCTGCAGGGCCTGGGCATGGACGTCTTGCTCCAGGCCAGCACCGCCTCGGTGTCGGCCAACGGTCGCGTCGCCGGCGTCGAGTTGACTGACGGGCGCAGCCTCGACTGCGATCTCTTCCTGGTCTGCGCCGGAATCACGCCCAACACACAGCTGGCCGTCGATGCCGGGCTGGAGGTGACCACCGGCATCGTCGTCGACGACCTGCTGCAGACGAGCGCACAGGGCGTCTGGGCGGTCGGGGATGTCGCCGAACACCGCGGCCAGATCCTTGGCATCTGGCCGGCGGCAGTCGACCAGGCCGAGGTCGCAGCGGAGAACCTGCTGGGCGGCGAACGCGTCTACCAAGGCACCGTGCCGGTGACCATGCTCAAGGTAGTCGGCGCCCAACTGACCTCGATCGGACGCATCGAACCGCTCCACGGCGACCAGTCGATAGCCCTCGAGGACGTCGCCAAGCACAGATACCGCCGCCTGCTGATCGGAACGGACGGCCGCATCGCCGGCGCGATCCTGCTCGGCTACCCCAACGACACGGTCTCGGCACACGAGGCCGTCAAGCGCGGCGCCGACGTCTCCGACCGGCTCGATGCACTGAGCGCAGGCGACTGGTCCGTGCTGACCACCCACTCTGCCGCGGTAGCCTGACCCGCGATGCGCCGAGCCTCCTGCCTGGTGGGCTGGCCACCGGGGAGTTCCGGCTGGAGCCGCTCGGGCCGGAGCACAACGACGCCGACTATGCCGCCTGGCCGTCGAGCATTGAGCATGTCCGGGATTTGCGGGCCGGGGCTGGCCGCAGGAGATGAGCCTGCAGGAGAACCTGGGCGATCTCGTGCGGCATGCCGAGGACTTCGCCGCTCGTCGCGGGTTCACCTATACCGTGCTGAGCGCTGGCACGTCGGAGGTGATCGGGTGCGTCTACATCTACCCGCCGCGTGACCCGAACTCGGCTCACGACGCGCACGTCTCCTCATGGGTACGGGCGGACCGAGCCGACCTTGACCCGGTGCTGTACGTCGTCGTCTCCGCATGGCTGGAGCGGGATTGGCCCTACAAATCAGTTAGCTACGCCTCCCGCGCCTGATTCCGCCGGTACCAGATCGCACCCACTTGCGATACAACCAGCCGATTGGTCTGCGGTACGTCGACCACCTGCCGGTCAGCCAGGTGACAGAGCTGATCGCATGCCATTGCTCGGGGCGCGATGGACAGCGACTTACCAGGTTGGTTCGGATCGGCATAGCCTCAAGGGCAAACTGGTGTGCGAGTGGGCGACGGCACACGAGCGCGCACAGCGGGAGGATGACCAATGATGCCGGGAAAAGCCAGGCTCCTGCCCAGACGGTCGCACTGGTAGCAACGCGACTCGGCGAGTACCTCGCGCGATACGAGCGAGAGCGCAGCCCACAAGCGATGTTCGCTTATGCCTACATGCGGCTCACTCGACGTCTCGAACTGGCGCTGACTGTTGGAGAGCCGGCCTTTGCCGATCCGGCGTGGGTGGCGGACCTGGCTCGATCCCTGGCTGCGGAGTACTTCACGGCCATGGACCGGATCGACGACTGGATCACGTCCGGAGGTATCGATCGCAAGGCCAAGGTGAAGCCGGTCGATTTGCCGGCCGACGTTCCGGAGCCATGGCGAGAGGTGTACGCCGCCTCGAGTGGTGCCCGATCATACGTGCTTGAGGACGCGCTGTTCGCCATGATGGCACACATCTCATACGACCTGCCGATGGCTCTGCTGGGTATGTCCAAACGCGTAGCCGTCAATACGCATCTCGCCGATTTTCATCGGATGAACGATGTGCTCGGCGCCGCTATCGACGGTGTGCAGGACGACCTAGCGGGTCGATACAATCGAGCACTGGCGGACCTGGATCAATTGTTGATCGGTCAGGATGAACTATTCAGCAATTACGGAATCCGGCTTTCTCGCGGAATGGCTTGGTACAACTTTGAAAGGCTGACCGATTCGCACGCCGCACCCGATGCGCTACGTTCAATCCGAACGAGCACCGGCGCGCTCATCAAGCAGGTGCGTGCACCGGACGACTGGCGACTTCGTGTCGGACTGGGGTTGGCTCGCCTACTAGTCCCAGAGAGGCGCCGGTGGCCTGCCGACTAGCTTGATCCACCGATGGGCAGGGTCTGCCCCTGGCCGGTCGGCGCCAGCGATTTCAGCGACGGGTACAGCTCGGCGATTCAGGTCATGCAGAGTGCTCCGCGGTACGGCTGTATAAAGCGGACCGAAGCTGACCGCGTTCGCCGCTAGCGTCACATGACATGAGCAAACCGACCGCCACAACAGATACCGCCATCCGCCCGTTTCGGATCGATATTCCGCAATCGGACCTGGTTGACCTGCGCGAGCGACTCGCCCGCACCCGTTGGCCTGCCGGGCTGCCAGGCACGGGCTGGGATGCAGGGGTGCCGCTGGCCTATCTGAAAGACCTGGCCGGCTACTGGGCCACCGAATACGACTGGCGGCTGCACGAGGCGCGGCTGAACGAGTTTCCCCAGTTCACTACGGTCATCGACGGCCAGCACGTGCACTTTCTGCACGTTCACTCCCCCGAACCGAGCGCCCTGCCCCTGATCATCACTCACGGCTGGCCCGGCTCGGTCGTCGAGTTCATGAACATCATCGGCCCACTGACCGACCCGGCCCGCCACGGCGGC
>DASRJV010000208.1:0-2745 GCA_035649295.1 Propionibacteriaceae bacterium | reverse complement strand
GCCTTGTCGATGTAGGGGCCGCCGGGATACGGCAGGCCAAGCAGCCGGGCGACCTTGTCGTACGCCTCGCCTGCCGCGTCGTCGATCGTCGAGCCGAGCTCGACAATGCTGTCGGCGATGCTCTCGACCTGGAGCAACGAGGTGTGGCCGCCCGACACCAGCAGCGCGATGCACCGTTCCGGGAGCGGGCCGTGCTCCAGCAGGTCAACCGCCACGTGTCCAACAAGATGGTTGACCCCGTACAACGGCTTGTTGAGTGCGTACGCGAGTGCCTTGGCGCTGGCCAGGCCGACCACCAATGCACCCATCAGACCCGGCCCAGCGGTCACCGCGACGCCGTCGATCTCCGACAGATCGATGTCTGCGGCAGCGCAAGCGCGTCGCAGCGTAGGCACCATGGCCTCCAGGTGCGCGCGGCTGGCCACTTCGGGCACCACGCCACCGAACCTGACGTGCAACTCAACGCTGGAGGCGATCTCGCTGGCCAGCAGCTGACGGCCCTGGACGATGCCCACCCCGGTCTCGTCGCAAGAGGACTCGATGCCCAACACCAGGGGCCCGGCCGCGTTCGAGCTCGACTGACCGCTCATACTTCCTCCGTCGCGATCGGAATGCGGTCTGGCCAGGTCTGGAGGTCATAGAGCTTCAAGATCAATGCGTGGTGCCCCGGTCCGTAGTAGTCCTGCCGAGCGCTGAGCTGCTCGAAGCCCAGCTGCTGGTAGAGCGCGATGGCGGGCTCATTGCGGTACCCGACATCCAAGATCACTTCGCGCACTCCGAGCTGCCGCACCCCCTCCAGGCCGGCACGCACCAGATCGGTCCCGATCCCGCGATGGCGACTGCGCGGCTCCACCACGATGCGGTGCAGGTCAGCCAGCTCACCGACGGTCTTGATCGAGATCACGCCGACCGGATGCTGCGCACGGGCGATCAAGATCGTCCGGCCCGTACCGAACAGCTCGCCACGCCAGCTCCGCTCGCTCCACTGTTCGGCGGCAGGAAAACCAGAACGCTCCAGAACCATGATCGCGGCAAGATCATTTCGGCGGGCAGGCAAAATGCTGATCTCAGGGTTGCGGGAGGAGCGGATCATCGCGCCGCGCCCTGGTAATGCAGCACTGACTTGGGACGGGTCAATTCGGTCGCATCGGGATGTCGCAGGTAGAGCGGCTCGCGGCCGGCGTCGGCCAGCGTGGCACCGGTGGTGGCGAGGACGCCCGGATCCATCGATCGAGGGCCTGGCACTGCTGGCAGCTGATCAGCGTAGACGTCGACGGCGGGTCCAATGGCCGGCAGCCGCGGTACTTCGCTGGGCCGTGACACTCGCGGCTCCCCGCGCCGTTCGCCGAGACGGCCGTAACGAGCCCAGTACACCTCGCGACGCCTGGCGTCGGTCGCGACCACGAACTCGCCAGAGCTCTGGCCGGCAAATTGCGCGGCTATTACGTCGAGACTGCAAACACCACGCAGCTGGATGCGCAGCACGTGACTGAGCACGTGAGCAGTGACGACACCGACCCGCAGGCCGGTGAACGGCCCCGGGCCCAGCCCAACAACGAGCCTGTCGACGTCGGCAAGGCGTACCGCAGCGGCGTCGACGCACTCCGAAACCAGCGGCATGAGTTGCTCGACATGAGCCATCTGGTCAGCGACGGTCGCGGTTGCAAGCACCCGCTCGCCACGGGCCAAGCCGACATTGACCACTGTCGAGGTATCGAGCGCGAGTACCAGGGGCGCGTCAGTCATGATCATCACTCCGCAGTACGCCAATGTCTACCGCATTCCACCTGCTACCTACCGTGCGGACTGTGACGATCCTCTCGCTGTCGTCACCGACCGCCGAGAGGTCGGCCTGAGAGGTCCAGATATCGATCTCCAATCGATCATCGGCAAGTCCTTCGGCGATTCCCTGTCCCCACTCCACCACGGTGATGGAGTCGGCCACAGCAGCGTCAAGATCGAGATCATCCAACTCATAGGAGTTGGCGAGCCGATAAGCATCCACGTGCATCAAGGTTGGCCGGCCGATCGCCGAGGGGTGGATCCGGGACAGCACGAAGGTCGGCGAGATGATCGGGCCCTCCGAGCCAAGTCCACGTCCGATCCCCTGCGTCAATGTCGTCTTGCCAGCGCCAAGATCACCACCGGCGATGATCACATCCCCGGGCTCGAGCAGCTGAGCCAGCCGCTCCCCCAGGCCTGCCATGGCACCGCTAGTCGGAACCTTGATCGCCAACGGCAGCGACTTGGTCAAGATCACACCATGCGGAACCGCACGATCCACGACGAACCCTCTGTGCTGCCAGAAGGCAATGAACTCGGGAAATTCGGACCGCGTGAGGAGTTCCACGCGCTGAAAGCCCTGGATAGCCGCGAGCTCCTCGGCCGCAGTCACCATGGCAGAAGCGATGCCGTGCCGCTGGAGATCAGGGTGAACCGAGACCCGGGAGAACCTCGCGACGCCATCGCTAGCAGGCACGACGACGATCACCCCGGCCGGACGGCCGCCGACCTGGGCAAAGATTCCACTGCCACGTCGCAGGCTGGCCGCCAAGGTCTCCGCGGTCTCGGCGATGGCGGTCGAGGGCGGATCGACTGGCGGACGCGCGCCGAAGGCGCTGTGGATGACCTCGACCATCGCGGCCGCGTCCTGCGGCGACGCGATCGAAACCACAAGATCAGAAACCGAGACGCTCACTAGCAGAGAGCCTAGTCAACTGAGGTGGGCGCCATCCGCAACTGACA
>DASRJV010000207.1:0-2359 GCA_035649295.1 Propionibacteriaceae bacterium | reverse complement strand
CGTTTTGCGGTCACTCCGATCGACACCGTCGGCGCCGGTGATGGCTTCGCCGCTGGCTATGTCGCCGCTTTCCTTGCCGGCGGCACCCTGCAGGAACGAGTCGATCAAGGTGCCGCGGTCGGTGCCCTGGCAACGACACGGCGTGGCGATCTTGCCGCTATGCCTGAGCGCGAGGAGGTTGACGCCTTGCTCAAGATCGCTAAGGACTTGTCGTGAATCAGATACCACCGGCGCCGCCACTACGGGAAGGCGCAGTGGTCACACCTGATCAAGACACACTGACTGCCGATGTTGTGATCATCGGCTCTGGCATGGGCGGCGGAACCCTCGCCTGGGCACTCAAGGACACGGGCTTGGACTTGCTGATCGTCGAACGTGGCCAGTTCCTGCCCAGGGAGCACGAGAACAGCCAGCCCGACCAGGTGTTCGTCAAGAAGCGCTACGTCACCTCCAAGGCTTGGTACGACGCCAAGACGCGGCAGCCCTTCCAGCCGGGCGTCTACTACTGGGTGGGCGGGAACACCAAGATGTACGGTGCGTGCCTGCCGCGCTTCCGTCGCAGCGACTTCGAGGAAGTTGCCCATCATGACGGCGTCTCGCCCGCGTGGCCCTTCAGCTACGACGATCTCGAGCCGTTCTACGCCAAGGCCGAAGAGCTGTTCGAGGTGCATGGCGCAGTTGGGGAGGATCCGACAGAGCCGGAGCACTCCACCCCATACCCGTATCCACCGCTCAGTCACGAACCCGCTGTAGAGCGGTTCGCCGCCCGGCTGCGTGAGCAGGGCTTGCACCCGTTCCACATGGCCAATGGCATGCACTTGCCTACGATGGTCGAACGGCGTGCCGACACCACCGCCGATGGATCACCCTCGGCGACCGGCAATAAGAGTGACGCCGAGAATCGCGCGGTCAGGCCTGCCTTGGAGTCGCCAACGGTACGGCTGCTGCTCGGCGCGTACGTGCGACGGTTGCATACCAACGTTGATGGCGACGTTGTCGCTGCGGCGGAAGCGGATGTTGCTGGGCGGACCATTCGAATTGAGGGCAAGATCTTTGTCGTATCAGGCGGGGCGGTCAATTCAGCGGCTTTGTTGCTGCGCTCGGCAAATGATCAACATCCCGGTGGACTGGGCAACTCCTCAGGGCTGCTGGGCCGCAACTACATGGTCCACAACAGCACCTTTTGCTTGGCCGTCAATCCTGCACGCCGCAATAACACCGCCTGGCAGAAGACTCTTGGCCTGAACGACTGGTATGAGGCTGGACCAGACACGCCGTACCCGCTCGGCAATCTTCAGATGCTGGGCAAGCTGCGTGCCCCGATGGTCAAGGCGGCGCGATCATGGGCGCCGATGTGGGCGCTGAAAACGGTCACCGACCGCAGCCTGGACATCTACCTCAGCACCGAAGACCTGCCCCGGCAGCACAACCAGGTAACCGTTGACGGGGACAAGATCATGATCAACTGGACCCCTAATAACCTCGATCCGCACCACGAGCTGGTCAGACGGATGAGCCGTGCGGTGCGCAAGGCCGGATATCCGATCGTGCTCACCGAACGCATGGGCATTGCCACCAACTCCCACATGTGTGGCACCGCAGTGTCCGGCATCTACCCATCCAGGAGCGTCCTCGACCCCGATTGCCGCAGCCACGATGTCCGCAACCTGTATCTCGTCGATAGCAGTTTCTTCCCATCCTCAGCTGCACTGAACCCGGCGCTCACTATCGCCGCGAACGCACTCAGGGTCGCCCCGACCATCGCGGCACAATGCGAAGGGTGACCCCGCCTCGCATTGCGATCTCCATCCCCCAGCTCGTTCCTGACGGTGCTTTCGACCCAGCCGCCTTCCGCCGGTACCTGAGCAGAGCCGAGCAGCTCGGCTTCGACGGTGCCTGGTCAACGGAGCAGGTCATCGGCACCGCACCGCACCTCGATCCCAGCGCGATCCTGGCATATGCGGCCGCGTGCACCGAGCGGATCCGGCTCGGCTGTGCGGTGTTCGTGAGTACTCTGGCGAGCCCGCTGCACCTGGCCAAGAGCATCGCCACCCTGGACCAGGTGAGCCGTGGGCGACTCGAGGTCGGTTTCGGCACCGGCGGTCGATTCCGGCCGTTCGCCGCCTTCGGTATCGACAGCGATGGATTCGTCTCGCGATTCACCGAGGGCGTGCGGTACATGCAAGCGGCCTGGACACAAGTTCGGATCGACTTCGAAGGCCGATTCTGGCAGGCGAAGGGCCTCGCAATGGAGCCGAAGCCGTACCAGAAACCTCATCCGCCGCTGTGGTTCGGAGGCGGGCACCCAGACTCATTGCGGCGGGCGGTTCGTCTCGCGGACGGTTACATCGGAGCTGGG
>DASRJV010000206.1:0-6625 GCA_035649295.1 Propionibacteriaceae bacterium | reverse complement strand
CAAAAACAAGGGCAACCGTTGCAATGCCACCACGTTGCCTAGGAACCCTAGTCCGTCAGCCGCCAGCCCGACGAGGTACGGCACCTGTTTGATGATCAAGGCCAAGCCCGCCAGCCCAACCACTTCGGCGGAACGCTTGGCGGCTACCGACTGAAGAACCGATGCCACTCCATATCCGAGGCAGGCAACAATGGCCCCCAACCAACTCAGCACCACCATACGAATGACCTCCCTCTGGCGGTGCGAGCTGACGTTAGGAGGATTCCGGGCGCGTCTTGTTGGTGTCCAGCGGGATGCCGGGCCCCATAGTGGTAGACAGCGTGATCTTGCGGAGATAACGGCCCTTGGCAGCGCTCGGCTTCAACCGAACAATCTCATCCAGCGCTGCGAAGTAGTTCTGTGACAGCTGTTCGGGGCTGAAGGACGTCTTGCCAATGATGAAATGCAAGTTGGCATGTCGATCAACTCGAAACTCGATCTTGCCGCCCTTGATGTCGCCCACGGCTTTCGCCACGTCCATGGTGACTGTCCCGGTTTTCGGGTTCGGCATCAGTCCGCGGGGCCCGAGAATGCGGCCGAGGCGGCCCACCTTGCCCATCATGTCCGGAGTTGCGACGACGGCGTCAAAGTCCAGGTAACCCTTCGAGATCTTGTCGATAAGCTCATCGGAGCCCACCTCGTCCGCGCCGGCGGCCTTTGCTGCCTCAGCACGATCCCCGGTAGCGAAGACAAGCACTCGCGCCGTCTTCCCGGTGCCATTGGGCAGATTGACAGTGCCGCGGACCATCTGGTCCGCCTTCCGCGGGTCGACACCGAGGCGTACCGCAACATCGACGGTCTCGTCGAACTTTGCCTTGCTATTGGCCTTGGCAAACGCCATGGCATCGGAGGGTGCGTACACCTTCCCCGGATCGACCTTCTCAGCGACGGCCGTGTACGACTTGCTGCGCTTCATAATGCTGGTCCTTTCGGTGACCATTTCTTGGGGCCAGTTGTGGTTCGAGCCGCGCCGGCTCTCCCACACGATTTCTCTCGGCCGACTTGTCAGCCTAGGTGGTCGCTATGACGACCACAGGCGCTGACAACTCGGCGGTTAGTCGGAGACGGTGACGCCCATACTCCGGGCGGTACCCTCGACGATCTTCATGGCTGACTCGATGTCGTTGGCGTTGAGATCGGGCAATTTGGTGTTTGCGATATCGCGCACCTGGTCGCGGCTGATCTTGCCGACCTTCTCACGATGTGGCACGCCCGAACCCTTCGGAACGCCAGCCGCCTTCTTGATCAACTCAGCCGCCGGCGGGGTCTTGGTGATGAAGGTGAACGTGCGGTCCTCATAGATCGTGATCTCGACCGGAATGATGGTGCCGCGCATGGATTCGGTGGCCGCGTTGTACGCCTTGCAGAACTCCATGATGTTGACACCGTGCGGACCGAGGGCGGTGCCGACCGGCGGCGCCGGCGTAGCGGCGCCTGCGTTCAAGGCAATCTTGACGAGCGCAGCAACCTTTTTCTTCTTGGGAGGCATTTCTCTTTCTGGATCCTTCTTGTCATCGTGTTGTGGTCAATCCGACCATGGTGGGCAGTGTGCTGTCGTGACGCTCAGACCTTCTGGATCTGCGGGAAGGTCAGATCGACCGGGGTCTCGCGACCCAGGATCTCCACCAGCGCCTTGAGCCGCTGGTTGTTCATGTTGATCTCGGTGATGGTTGCGTGAACACCTGCGAACGGCCCGTCGACCACCATGACGGAGTCGCCGACAGCGAAGTCGGCAACCTCGACCTTCTTCTTGCGGCGGGTCGGGCCCTCGCTGGAGGCAGTTGCCGCGGCGACCACTGCGGGCGCCAGCATCTTCTCTACTTCGTCGAGGCTGAGTGGCACCGGAGAGTTGGAGTGTCCGACGAAACCCGTGACCGAAGGAGTATGACGCACGGTTGACCAGGACTCGTCGGTGAGATCCATGCGCACCAGCACGTAGCCGGGCAGCACCGTACGCCTCACCTGCTTGCGCTGACCGTTACGGATCTCGGTGACCTCCTCGGTCGGCACGATGATCTCGTAGATGTAGTCCTCCATATTGAGCGAGGACACCCGGTTCTCCAGGTTCTGCAGCACCCGGTTCTCCATGCCGGAGTAGGTGTGCACGACATACCAGTCCCCTGGCTTAGCCCGAAGTTCGGATCGGAACGCCTCAAGGGCGTCCTGACCGGCATCGGACTCCTCTTCGGGTTCAGGCTCGGCTACCTCCGGCTCCTCGGTCGGCGCGAGGCTCCCGAAGTCAAGCTCGAAGTCGTCCTCCACCCTCTCCTCAGTGGCGGCGCCGCCAAAGTCGAGGTTGATGTCGACATCGTCCTCGGGGCTAGCTGAGTAGCTGCCCAGGTCGATGTCGAAGTCGTCGGTTTGGGTCTCCGCCGATGCGGAAGATGCAGGGCTTTCCAGCGGCTCCGCATCCTGTTGCGGTTCTTCGGCTGAAAAGTTCTCGGGCACGTCGATGTCTCCGTTGCTTGGTTCGTTGGGGGTCATCAGCTAAAGATCTTGAAGATTGCCCAGCCGAGGCCGAGATCGAGCAGGCTCACGTAGGCGATTACAAACAGCACGAAGACCAGCACTATGACGAAATAGTTGATCAGCTGTTGCCCGGTCGGATAGACGACCTTGCGTAGCTCACCGATGGATTGCCGGACGAACTTGATCGGCGACGTACGTTCGCGCTTGACCGGCTGGTCGCGCTTCTTTGTGGGAGTGCCTTTCGGAGCCCGCCCAGGACGGCGTGCTCGCTCGGCCTTAGCACTCGCACCTGAAGTCTCCGCAGCGACAGCGGCGGGTTCTAAGACCTTCTCCGCCTGAGAATTGCCGCTCGTCTCCTTCGCCACCTCGCTGCCGTTGACCTCGGCCTGCCGGGCCTCGAGATCTGCGCTGGTCTCCGTGGCACCGGACAACTCGGCAGAGTCCGCCTCCGCGGTCGGCTCCACCTCTTCCTTTTCTGCCACGCCTACGACCTTCCCACCTGATCTACCTTTGGTCTGCACCTGCAGGGCAAGAGGGACTTGAACCCCCAACCTTCGGTTTTGGAGACCGATGCTCTGCCAATTGAGCTATTGCCCTCCGGAAGCCCTCCACCAGATGCTCTTGTATGCCGCGCCCGTACGAGGGCGCACTAAAACAATGGTGATTTAGCCACCAAGTGAAAGAGTCTACTGAGGATCGAGACGAGAGTCGAACTGCTCCGGCCTGCCCAGAGCCATCGGCCCGGATCCTGGCACAGACCAAAATCTGTTGTCCCTGATGGCCGGCGGTGAAAGGGTGCAGGCCATGACCGCCACTAGGTGTCCGTTCTCGCTGGCCCACCCGAGCACGCTGTGCCAGCAGCCCGGCCGGGCACGCGGTCCTGCCTCCTCGCCCCCGCCGTGATCAGCGACTTCGCCTCGGGCGCTGTCGCCGGATTGGCTGTCGCGATGCCAATCGGAGCTGTGGGCACGTACCTCATCGGTCTGGCCGCCCGCGAGCGCACGCTGACGGCGGCAGCCGCCGCCCTTGGGATCGCCTCAGTGGACGGGGCGTACGCCATCGTTGCCGCGCTCGGCGGGGCGGGATTACAGGCGCTACTCAGGGAGGTGACTAGCTGGCTGGTGTGGATTGCGGCGATCACCCTCGTCATCGTCGCGGCTCGCACGCTGCTGATGGCTATCAACCGCTATCGCGGCCACATCGGCACATTCGCCGAGCCGAGAAAGTTGACTCCCGTGCGCGCCTATCTCAACCTCTTCGCGCTCACGGCCGTCAATCCAGCCACTGTGGTGACCTTCGCTGCAGTCGTCGTTGGGCGATCGGTGAGCGAAGGCGGCACTTCCTGGCTGGCTGTGGCGCTCTTCGCCCTCGGCGCGTTCCTGGCATCTGCCATCTGGCAACTCCTACTGGCCGGAGGCGGAAGCCTGCTCGGTCGACTGCTTCACGGCCGCCGCGGGCAGCTGGGGATTGCGGTCTGCTCTGCAGTGATCATGCTGGGTCTGGCCGTGGCCGTGCTGCTGAGCTGAGACGAATGCGGAGACCTTCGACAGGCTCAGGGCGCATCAACCGCTCAGGGCCGCATTCATGGCCGTCAGGATTCGGCGAGCAGCTTTTCAGTGGCGGCGAGCAGAACACAGGTGGCTAGCCCGTCGATGGCAAGGGCGACATCTTCCGGAGACGGGAAGCTGGGCGCAATCCTGATGTTCCGGTCACGTGGGTCTCGGCCATAAGGGAAGGCCGCCCCGGCTCCGGTCATCGCGATCCCTGCCCGCTTGGCCAGCGCCACCACGCGACTCGCAGTGCCATCGGCAACGTCGAGGCTGATGAAGTATCCACCATCGGGCTCGGTCCAGGTTGCCGCCTGACACTCTCCGAGCCGCTTGCTCAGGATCGACGTCACCTGATCGAACTTGGGAGCCAGGATCTCGCGATGCCGACGCATCAGCGCGGCCACACCGTCGGCACCCTTCAGATACAGCGCGTGCCGCAAGTGGTTGATCTTGTCGGGCCCGATGGTGCGCTTGCTCAGGTTTTTCAGGTACCAATCGACGTTGGAGGGCGAGCTCGCGAAGAACGAGACTCCTGCACCAGCGAAAGTGATCTTGGACGTCGAGGCGAAGAGGAATACTCGGTTCGGGTTGCCAGCCTCCGCCGCCATTGCGAGAACATCGAGTGCGGGAGTCTCAACGTCAGTCAGGTGATGCACCGCGTACGCGTTGTCCCAGAACATTCGGAAGTCCCCCGCCGCCGGCATCTCCAGCAGTGCGCGGGTGACTTCCTCGCTATAGACCGCGCCGGTGGGATTTGAATACATCGGCACAATCCACATGCCCTTGATCGACGGATCGTCGGCAACCAGCTCCCGCACACGGTCCAGATCGGGCCCAGTCTCGCTCAGCGGAACCGAGATCATCTCGATGCCAAACTGCTCGCACAACGCAAAGTGGCGATCATAACCAGGGACTGGACAGATGAACTTGATCGGCGTCTTCGACCATGCCTCAGCCGAGTCAACAGTGCCCTTGAGGAGGGCATAGACGAGAGCATCATGCATGATCGACAGACTCGAGTTATCACCCCCGACCAGCTGGTCGACGGGGACGTTGAGCAGCGGCGCGAAGATCGTCCGGATCGCGGGCAGCCCTTGAAGCCCGCCATAATTTCGACAGTCGGTGCCGGTTGAGTCCATGTAGGTGTCCTCTCCCGGTAGCGTGAGCAGCTCATTGGAGAGATCCAGCTGCTCGGCCGATGGCTTGCCGCGGGTCAAGTCCAGCTTCAGCCCTTTGCTCAGCAGCGTGTTGTACGCCGCGGCTTGTTCCTCGTGCAGCGCTGCCAGCTCGGGGTGACTGAGGTCGGACAGTGGCATCATCATTTCCGCTCCCGATGTTGGGTCTGGGCCGTGCGCGAGTCTAGTTGTCCCGGGTCGGCAGTGGTCGCAGCGTCAGTTGCCCCGGAGCACGGCAGCTGCACGCCTGGGAGGGGCGAAGACCCGGTATTGCGTTGCGTCGGCCGCTAGGGCACTGTGTGGTCCAAGCCGAACCACGTCGCCGGCAACCTCGATCTGCCCAATGGTGATCACTGGATCCACCGCTCGCCCGACATCTACTTCGGTCGGACGGTCACGGAAATTGACGACCATGATCATGTCGCCGCGCTCGAGCAAGAGCCAGCCGGCCTCGTCATTCGACAGCGCTCGTCCCTCGTCGAAACTGGGATTGGTGAAGTCCGGATAAGTTCGCCGGATGCCGATCAACCGTCTGGTCAGGTCCAGCAACTCGGCGTGGCGGGGCTGCTCGAGCTCCGACCAGTCCAGCCTGGATACCTCGAAAGTCCGCGGATCCTGTGGGTCGGGCACGTCGCTGGTGTCCCAGTCCATCTGGGCGAACTCTTCGAGCCGGCCAGCCCGGACCATCTCTGCGAGCTCTGGCTCGGGATGCGAGGTGAAGAAGCGCCAGGGCGTCGCGGCTCCCCATTCCTCCCCCATGAAGATCATCGGGGTGAAAGGGCTGAGCAGTGTCAGCATTGCCGCAATGGCCTGCTGTGCCGGGCTGATCTTGCTCGAGAGCCGTTCACCCTTGGCGCGATTGCCGATCTGATCATGGTTGTCCGAGCAGACGACCAATCTCCAGGTCGGCGTACGCCAGGTGTCGATCGGGTGTCCGTGGGTCCGGCCGCGGAAGCTGGATCGGGTGCCGGTATGGAAGAACCCGCTTTCAAACACCTTGCCGAGGGCTGCCAAGGAGTCGAAGTCGGCGTAGTAGCCGCTGGCATCGCCGGTCAGGCTCACGTAAAGAGCATGGTGGAAGTCGTCGCTCCACTGTGCAGTCAGGCCGTAGCCGCCGCCTTCTCGCGCGGTGATCAGCCGCGGGTCGTTCAAGTCTGATTCGGCGATAAGCGGCATCGGCCGGCGTAGGAAGGTGCTGCGCGCGGAGACGACGATGTTCAACTCCTCCAGAAGGTGCGTCGCGCGTGTGTCGTGCAGCGCGTGCACAGCGTCGAGGCGCAGCCCGTCGACGTGATATTCGGTGAGGAACATCAACGCGTTGTCGATGATGTAGCGCCGTACCTCGTCGGACTCCTCACCGTCCAGGTTCGGCTCGTCTCCCCAGATCTGACC
>DASRJV010000205.1:0-3504 GCA_035649295.1 Propionibacteriaceae bacterium | reverse complement strand
GGAGGCCGCTTTCATGCCGTGGATCGCGTGGCTGATAGCGGCTGCGGCGTTGGCCGTCGCAGAGTACTTCACGCTCACCCTGGCCTTCGGGCTGCTAGCCGCTGCTGCGCTCGTCGCAGCGATCGTCGCCGGTATTGGCGGCCCTCTGCTGGCGCAAGTCCTCGCCTTCGCGATCACGGCTGCGGTGGGCCTACTGATCGTGCGGCCGATCGCGAGACGGCAGATGACTCATCCTTCTCCGGTGCGCGAGGGCAGCTACGCGCTGATCGGGAAGAAGGCGGTGGTTATCGAGGAGGTAACCGCTATGCAGGGACTCATCAAGCTTTCCGGGGAAGTGTGGTCGGCGCGTGCACTCGATGAGGACCACGTGATCCCGGCGGGGACGCTGGTCGATGTCATGGAGATCGAGGGCGCGACGGCGATCGTGTATCCCCGCGAGCTTCTGCCGTGAGCACACACTGCTAGCACAGACGGTGGAGGAGATATGGACCTGAACCTTTTAGTCCCGATCATCATTGTGGCAGCCCTGGTGGTATTCGTGGCGATCTCAGCCGTACGCATCGTCCCGCAGGCACGCCGCTACAACGTCGAGCGGTTTGGCCGCTACCGGACAACGCTGGAGCCGGGTCTGAACTTCATCATCCCGTTGGCGGATCGGATCAATACCAAGCTCGACGTGCGGGAGCAGGTGTACTCATCGCAGCCCAAGCCAGTGATCACCGAGGACAACCTGGTGGTCAACATCGACACGGTGTTGTACTACCAGATCACCGAGCCTCGGGCCGCCGCGTACGAGATCGCGAACTATCTACAGGCCATCGACCAGCTCACCGTCACAACATTGCGCAACGTCATTGGCAGCATGGATCTGGAGCGGACGCTGACCTCGCGTGAGGAAATCAACACTCGACTGCGCATTGTGCTGGACGAGGCGACCGGCAAGTGGGGAATCCGAGTGAACCGGGTCGAGATCAAGGCGATTGACCCGCCGATCATCATCAAGGAAGCCATGGAGAAGCAGATGCGCGCCGAGCGCGACAAGCGCGCAGCGATTCTGCACGCCGAAGGGGAACGGCAGGCCAAAATCCTAACCGCCGAAGGGACTCGGCAGCAGGAGATCCTGGTGGCGCAGGGCGACCAGCAAGCCGCGATCCTGCGGGCCGACGGTGAGGCCAGGGCGGTTGACTTGGTTTTCCAGGCCGTCCACCGCAACAACGCAGATCCCAAAGTGCTGGCCTACAAGTACCTGGAGACGCTGCCTCACCTGGCAAGAAGCGGCAACACCTTCTGGGTCATTCCGGGCGAGGTCACTCAGGCGATACGCACCATCACTGAGGCCTTCGGCGACCACTCCCGAATGGGCGCGCCCGAGACCGACAAAGGCAAGGCCGTCAGCCAGCAGTCGGAGATCGAAGACGAGGCGGGCAGTCGCGAGCTGACCTCAGGCGGTGCGCCGAGCTTAGACGCAGCCGCAGCCGCTGTTCGGGTCGCCGAGTTGGCCGAAGCGGCGGTCAACGATGCGAAGGCCGAGGCTGCGGCCGCCGAGGGTGGCATCGAAAAGCCGCTGGACGAGGACGCCCGGCGTTAGCGCGTTACTGGCCTGGATCTCCCGTCCGTCAGCAGCGAAGCTCGCCGAGTCTAGTTCTTGATCGGCAGATCAGGCGCGACGGCCGAGTCGATCACTCCACATGTTGAGCAATGATCACAGTATCGATGATCAACAGCGAAGGTGCTCCGGATCACCATCGACATTGAGGCCACGCCTACGGTGCGGTACGGAGGGTGATTCGCGTGATGAGGGGCGGTCGCTGGCGCTCTACTGTGCATCGCAGCGCATCGGTCACGCTCGATCGCTCACGAACTCCACTTGTCGCTCGTAAGCCTCTCGAAAATCTCCACATAGCGAGCGCGGGTCTCCGCCACCACGTCCGGCGGAACTGCCGGCCCCGGATACGTACGATTCCAATCACCCAAGGATGAGGACCAGTCCCGTAGATACTGCTTGTCGTATGACCATTGCGGCCGGCCCGGCTCATATTCGGCCAGCTTCCAGAAACGTGACGAGTCAGGTGTCAGGACCTCATCGGCCAAGATCAATCTTCCGGAGGCGTCCCTACCGAACTCAAACTTCGTGTCCGCGATGATCACGCCGCGCTCCCGAGCGATCTCCGCACCTCGGGAATAGATTGCCAGTGTCAACCGACCCAGCTCATTTGCGGTCGTCTCGCCAACGGCGTCGCGCACATCATCCATGGTGATGAACTCGTCATGCCCCACCTCGGCCTTAGTGGTCGGAGTGAAGATCGGTTCGGGCAGCTGGTCGGCCTCAACCAGACCAGGCGGAAGCTGCACACCAGAGATGGAGCGGGTCGCGCGATAGCTCTCCAACCCGAGCCCCGTTACGTAGCCGCGGGCGATGCATTCGACGGCAACCATGTCGAGTCGGTGGCAGCGAATCGCCCGACCCTTCCACTCTGGGGGTACATCCTCGCTCAGTAGATGATTGGGAACCAGATCGGCGACCTGGCTGAACCACCATAAGGAGAGCTGCGTCAAAATCGCGCCCTTGTCCGGTATCGGTGTAGGTAACACCACGTCGTACACCGATACCCGATCCGAGGCGACCAAGATCAAGTCCTCACCGTCGGCGTACACGTCGCGTACCTTGCCCTGGCGAATCAGCTCCACACGCAGGGTTGTAGCACACCTAGGCACAGACTGCGGACTACGGTGGCAGACAGAAAAGTGCGCGCCCGGGATCGGTTCCGACCTTGGCGCGCACTGTGCTGCTGGGCAACCTCCAGTTGAACCCAGCTGCAGGCTAGAGCGATTGGCTACTTCAGGACTTACTCCTTGTCAAACTTCGTTGCAGTGCTTGCGGAACGGAGGGCATCGGCAACATCATCGCCAGTGTCCTTGACGTCCTCGCCAGCCTGCTTGACGTCGGCCTTGGCCTCCTCCCTGCGCCCTTCGGCTTCCAGATCCGGGTTGTCCGTTGCATCACCCGTCGCTGCCTTGGCCTTGCCGGCAAGCTCCTCGGCCTTGTTCTTTGCCTTGTCAGCCAAACCCATATGAACCTCCCTATCTTGGTGCTCGGTCTGGCCCCGCATACGGCAGCGGAGCGGTCAGTGCACCTTTACCCAATCTCTGCGAAGGTCAACACCTCAGGGAGCCGGGAGCGACATTTCGGAACTGATCACTGTGACTGGGATTTGTTGGATGGTGTTGTTGGCGAACCCACCGCGACTCCACCGTTGCCCCACCGGCTGACTCCGACCGCTCTCATCAGTCGCGCGGCAGCACATCACGTAGCTCCCCAGCTCCGATTGCCACGTCCATGTCCAGTGTGCCCAGCTGTGGGGCGCTTGCGCAGGCTCAAGATCAGCAGGCTCCCATGTGTCGCCGCCATCGATGCTGACCTCGACCATGCTGACCGGTGCCCACCCTGACCAAGCCCGACCTTCGATTCTCACCGGACCAGATCTGACAATGCGCCTGCGTGAC
>DASRJV010000204.1:0-2304 GCA_035649295.1 Propionibacteriaceae bacterium | reverse complement strand
CTCGGCCGGTTGCACATCCTCGAGGTGCAGCGGCTGATCCGGTTCATGCCCAAGATCGTGATCGCGCTGGTCAATGGCTGGGCTGCCGGTGGTGGGCACAGCCTGCATGTGGTTTGCGACCTGAGCCTCGCGAGTGCCGAGCATGCCCGCTTCAAGCAGACCGATGCCGATGTCGGCTCCTTCGATGGCGGCTTTGGATCGGCGTACCTGGCTCGACAGGTCGGACAGAAGGTGGCGCGGGAGATCTTCTTCCTAGGGGAGACCTACTCTGCTGAGGACGCCTACCGGATGGGCATGGTGAACCGCGTGGTGCCGCACGCTGAGCTGGAGACGGTCGGGTTGGAGTGGGCCAAGATCATTTGCGGCAAGAGCCCGACTGCCCAGCGGATGCTCAAGTTCGCGTTCAATGCGATTGATGATGGGTTGATCGGCCAACAAGTGTTCGCCGGCGAGTCGACCAGGCTGGCGTACATGACCGATGAGGCAGTCGAGGGTCGCGACGCCTTCCTCGAAAAGCGCCCACCCGATTGGAGCCGCTTCCCCTACTACTACTGACTCCCTCACCGCCGACTTGTCAGCATGAGTGGCTGCTATAGCGACCACCTACGCTGACAAGTCGGTTAGAGAGTTGGCGTTACACGACGCCGTACAGCCGATCTCCAGCGTCGCCGAGGCCGGGAAGGATGTAGCCGACGTCGTTGAGCTTCTCGTCGAGGCCGGCCAGTACCACGGTGCAGGGCACGTGCAGCTCTTCAAGCAACTGGGTCAGCCTGGCGATCCCTTCAGGAGCTGCAATCAGGCAGATACAGGTGATGTGATCAGCGCCGCGCCTGACCAGAAATTGCACCGCCGAGGCGAGTGTGCCGCCGGTCGCCAGCATGGGGTCGAGGATGTAACACTGGCGCCCGGTCAGGTCGTTTGGCAGCCGCTCGGCGTACGTGGTGGCGACCAGAGTCTCCTCATTGCGCACCAAGCCGACGAATCCGACTTCGGCGGTGGGAATCAGCCGGGTCATGCCCTCGAGCATCCCGAGGCCCGCTCGCAAAATGGGCACCACCAACGGCCGCGGAGCCGACAACTTCACGCCCACGGCGCTTTGCAGCGGTGTCTGAACCGTGTGCGGGCTGACACGGACGTTGCGCGTCGCCTCGTACGCGAGCAAGGTGACGAGCTCTTCGGTGAGCCGCCGGAAGGTCGGAGAGTCGGTGGTCTCGTCTCGCAGCACGGTGAGCTTGTGAGCGACGAGCGGATGGTCGACGATGCGTAGGTCCACGCTGGAACCGTAGCGAGACAAGGAATGAGATTCGGTATCGGACTCGTGTCCGGGCGAGGCGTCTGACACGATGGAGCGGGTTCGCGATGCTGCGGAGGAGGGGAGTCATGTCGGAGTTCGACGACGAGGAGTACGAGTCGTTCGAGCTGGACGGCGCGGGCAGGGGCGGCACTGACTCGGCAAAAGAGTCGACAGGCCGAGATGAGGAGCTCGACGACGACGATCTCGAAGATGACGATGACTTCGACGAAGTCGATCTTGAGGACGCCGCCGACGATGAGATCGATTTCGTACTGGCCGCGTACCGGGAAGATGGCCAGCCGTATGTGCAGTCGCTCGGCAAGGACCTCGCCAACGACCTCGAGGAGTTGATCGTCCAGCTGCGCCGGTTGCCGGGCGACGCCGGCGCATTGGGATTCGTCAGCCTGGTCGAGGAGGTCTTCGTGATCAGTCGGGTGCGTGGTCAGCATGTCCAGGTGCTGCTGTCCGATGCAGCGGCGGCGAGCGACTGGCCAATAGCCCGAGATGTCGTGGACTACCTCGGCGAGGAGCCTTTGGAGGACGACGAGGAAGAGGGCGAGCCGATTGGCGACCTTGGCATCGTGGCGGATCTCGGGCTGAGCGACTTCGACATGGGCGCCATTGTCGACAACCTCGATCTGAGTAGCGTCGACATGCTGATCGAGATCGCTGACAAGATCAAGCTCAACCCGCAGTTCCGCAAGGCCGCTGAAGCAGCTGTGGGTGAGTGAATACAGCGGGCTGAGCCAGTGGGACGACTCGATGCAGCTTGCCCTCGATCAGGCCCGCATGGCGTCGATGCACGGCGATGTGCCGGTAGGCGCGGTCATCATCGACCAGGCTGGCAGCGTGCTGGCCGCCGCGGGCAATGAGCGGGAGGTCAGGCATGATCCGACAGCGCATGCCGAGCTCCTCGCGCTGCGGGAGGCGTCCCGGCGGCTGCGATCCTGGCGGCTGACGGGCCTCACCCTGGTAGTCACCCTCGAGCCGTGCACCATGTGCGCCGGCGC
>DASRJV010000203.1:0-5935 GCA_035649295.1 Propionibacteriaceae bacterium | reverse complement strand
TGGTTGGCAATGACACGTAACTGGTCGTCCGAGCCCTACGTGAAAGCACCTGTCAGCAAGTCGTTCCAGGATGCGCCACGCCGCACGGTGTCACCACGGCAGTTGAGATGGCGCACATCGGAGACTGGCTGAGGGAAAGATCGTCGAGCACTGGCCGTCCGGAAAGACCTTGCCCTGAGGATACAATTGGTTCCCGCCGTTTCACGACTCGGGTTGAGCAGCGTCGCCACGACGATCAACGGGCCGGCTACGACGAGGGCCATCCCGCACCATCTGACGAACCGCAGGATGGGCCAGCGTCTTCCGCCACCACCCCGCCGGCCATGGTTACCCAACCTCACGAGGGGAAACTGGAGGCGGTGTATGACGTTTGGCGAATGCGCCGGGACGTCGCCACAGCAGCCAAGCGGCGACCAAGACTGTCAGTATGACGGCGGCGAGTTGGGTCATGTTGCCGGCATCGGCACCATCCAGTAAGGAATCGACCAGTGCGCCGTTGTTGTTGCTGGCGTCGAAGATCTGGTGCAAGATCCCGACTGCCAACACACTGTCCAAGGCGGCGCGCATGGTCACACCCATCAGCAGCCGAATGACAATGCCTAAGATCAGCAGGCCGGCGATACCGGTCAGTACTGATTGCGCCGACACGTGATCATCGAGGAGCAGCAGTGGGACGTGCACACCCGCGAACGGCAGTGCCGTTAGAACGGCGGCCAGGACGAAGTTGAAGCGGGCCTCCAAGCGGGTTTGGAAGAAACCTGCCCATACTGTTTCCTCCCACAGGTTGATCACCACCACGGCGAGCACGATCGAGCCGAGTTGTTTGATCAACACCGGCCCGAGGTCCGCTGTGCGCAATGAGCCTCCGAAGATCAAGCCGAGCAAAAGCGCGATCACCGGCAGGCCAAACAGCACCACCAACCACCAGCCAACGCCGAACCGCCAACGAAGTACCCGCGCAAACAGTGCACGCAGCCCGGCCCACCCGTCGGTGATCGACGTGACCCACAAAGCCGCCGGCAACATGATCAGCAGCGTCGACGCCAGGGCGAAAACCTCCACCGGCAGATTGGCACCGGGAATCACGCCATAGAAGGCAAGAACCGGTATACAGAACAGCAGCCAACTGAGGCCCAGCACGATCACCAAGAACCCGGTCAAAGGCCGCCGCGCCACCCAACCCCTCAACCCCGTCGATTGCAAGTCTCCATGCGGAAAAGGAGCGGGATAAACCTCAGGCGGCACGGTGCCTATCGACATGAGGAGCTCCCTCCGCAATGACCGAAACGTCTAAGCCGGTTGCGGGAAACCCCCGGCGGTAGTGACGGCGTCCACGTTCAATTAGGAGCGGGAAACATGCCGCTGATCGCCGTACGCGCAGCCACTCCTTACGATCGTCCCGGCCGTAAAGCCCGTCAAGGCCCGGGCTGCGAGTGCACGAAAAACTCTACCAAGGCCTGCTCGCAATCAGCTGACAGGATCAGCCGACCATCAAGACTGTGACACCGCGACGGATGTCAGCCAGCACCCTCATCAGGCGGCTGCAACGAGCCGGGCATGGCGAACCTTCCGGCTAGGCGTCTGGATTAGAGACACCGGGTCTGGTTTCAATGGCCTGCTTGGCTCGGCCGAGCTGGCCCTTCGTGGCGATGATCACAGCGGTCGCGAAAACAGCGATCACACCGCTGAAGATCAGGAACCTTGCCGTGTTCGACGCCGGCACGACGTCGCGGGACAGCTGGCTGATTGCGGCATCGAAACTGGCATGAAAGATCGCCACCAGCAACACGCTAAACGCCGTCACGTTGTAGAACCACACGAACAGGGCGCGGGCAAAGAACAACGAGACGAACTCGACGACGAAGATGATCGGGGCCGAGATCAGCGCCTCGACTCCCCAGCCTTCCTCGGCGAAGTGGTCAGGCAGATGCCACAGCGCCCACAGCAGCGCCACGTACAGCGTGAGCTTCATGGGGTGATAGCGGTCCTGCCAATGGTGCTGGAGGAACCCGGTGAAGCCGATCTCCTCGGCCAGTTGAAACAGCAGCAGCTGCAGCACAAAGACGGCGGCCACCTCCGCCAGCGCCCGCGGCCAACCACCGCCGGGTGCGGCGAGCGCTCGTGGGCCAAAGATGGCGAGGGAGATTAGCGTCGCTCCGACCGGAACGGTGAATAGTGCGACCAGATACCAGCGCGCCGGGACCCGCCACCGCACACTGCGACGGGCAAGATCAACAACGCCGTCACGGCCCGCGAGCGCTCCGGTGACCACGAAGGCGCCGACACCGACACCGAGCACACCTCCCACGACTCCGTGCAGTGGCAGGGCGAACGGCAAGACCTGGGCATTGACGATCGGCGGAATCGCCACGGTCAAGAAGTAGGCGCCGAGACCGATCACCATGAACGCCGCCACCGGACGTCGGGCGATAATGCGCAGCAATGCCGCCATCAATCCATTCTGGTCTTGCCGAGCCTAGCGAGCCAGAGCTGGGTCGAGCATCGGGCGGTCAAGGATGCCCCGGCCGGCAAACCAATAGTCATACGGACTCTCCGCCCGTAGCTCCACGAGAGAGTCTTCGCAGCGGGCGACAAGATCAAGACAGAATCCAGCGCGGCCGGCGGAGCACCTGTTGTGCCCCACGCCCACTCATGTGCGCCGTAACGCCGTTTCAGGGCCATCCAGATCTCGCATCCCGCCGACCGGTGATCATCCTGCTGGCACCGAGCTAGACCGGCCGTTTCGTGATCGACACAGGCAAGTCCAACGAACTCGGTGAGCAAGATCAATTGCGGCTGACCGCCCAGCCGCGAATGTCCGGGTCGATCACCACCAGCGGTCTGGCCACCCCACTCGAACCGCAGACCGTCGGTCTCCTCGTCGACGCCGACAAGGAACACACCCTACGGCACGCCATGCAGCCAATCCTGCCGTCCTGGCGGTCCGAATTCCCTGCCGGCTCGTCCAGATCATCCCTGATTAGGGACGACCGGACGCGATGCATCTGAGCGTATTCACGGCGAGCTTGCGAGCGCGATGGGGCGAAATATCCCCGACCGAGTCGGGCGGCCCCGGAGCGAACCACCACCGGAACCCGGGCCTAGACGGAAAGCGAGTTCTTCCTTGCCCACATCATCCCTCTCACCACATTGGCCGGCGGTACCGTCAACGGAACTGACACCACGATCACTGTCGAGTTGATCCGGCCCGTCCACATGCCGGCCGTCGACCGCACCCTCCACCCGGCCGTCGTACGGATCGTCTCGCCACTGCAGTCGACGATCGTCGATCCGAAACACTCCCCCGAGATGGCGGCCATGCTCACAACGTTGTTCGCCGAAGCTGCCACCACACTGGCCCCCAATCAAAGCCCGGAGGCGGCTGTGACCGCGCCACAGCCCACCCGCGGCCACACGGCTGGCTGTGGGAAATCATGAGCTTCCTCGGCCAGCTGCTGGTCGGCATCATCATCATTGCCGCCCTCGCAGCAGCAGTCGCCTGGCTGTTCGGCCTCATCTAACCCAAATCGAAAGGACCGATAACGATGCATCCCGAAAGTAGCGACCTCCACACCCGACGCATCGTCAGCGAGGCAGGCGAATCTTCATGATCTCCATCTCTAACGTCGCTACCGACAAGAAGATCGGCATGACGTTCGCCGACCTCCGCACCTTCGTCCAGGATTGCATGAACCGCGACCTGCCCGACGACGCCGAGATCAAGGTCGACGTCGGCTGGAGCCAGCAGATCCAGAAGATCACCGCAAGCGAGCGCGACAAGAGAAAGGGCTCAGAGTGATCAACAGCAGCAGGTTTACTGACCCGATGGATCGACGCCGAGGGAGCCCGGCGGATCATGGTCGAGGCGGGCATCCTCGAGCACGAGATCCCCATAGCCGAGGCCAGCGTCGCCGACCGCTACCGCCAGGACTACGTCTTCGGTCTTCTCGTCGAGGTCGCGTACGCGGTGGCCAGCCGGAGTGCCAACCTCGCAGCGCTGGTAGCCGGCGAGGAAGAGACCTACAGCCATGCAGAGCGTGAAATCAAGAAATGGGCCGAGAAGAGCGCAGCCGAGCTCGAGCAGCTCCTGGAGGCGCTGTAGCTGACGGAGTAAGGCGCGAGGTTAGTTTCCGACAGCCCTCGGGTCGTCACCCCAGGGCTGCTTCATATGTGGGTCACCCCGCCGGCCCGGATCATATTGCCCAGTGGCGTATGACCTGGCGGGCCGACGCAATGCTACTGAGGCCGACGCGCCCGCACCGGGCAAGGCGACAGAAATAACCTGGTCGCTTTGTCGCGCGCGACCACGACGCCTAACCAGTCACTCTGGGCGCCGCAAGACAGCTCCGGGTCGGATACCTGAGGTACCAGGCCGGGCGACCAGGTACACCGCGGTGAGTACGGCGATCGCACCAGCCAGGGTGGTGGCGGTGCATGGGTCGCCGAGAGCAACGCCGAGGCTCGCCCCAACCAGCGGCTCAAGGCTCAAGATGACCGCCGTCGTGGTGGTGTCCAGGTGCGTTTGCGCCCAACTCAATGCGACGAAGGCGCCACCGGTGGCGGCCGCTCCGAGGAAAACGATGCCTACTGCGGCGGACCGCGACATCGGTGGCCAGAGCCCTTGCCAGTCGTCGAGTAGGACTTGACAGCCCAAGGCGACCACAGCCGAGATAGCCAGCTGGACCAGCGTGAGACCATACGGACGACCTGCACGTGACCACCGCTCCAGCGCCACCAAATGAACGGCCCACAAGACTGCGGCCGTCAAGATCAGCAACGTTCCGGGCCCGACAGCGAAGCTTCGCACGGTGATCATGGCGAGTCCGAGCAGCGCCAGCAACACCGCGGCGGCTGCCCGGATCGTCAGGCGGCGTCGTAGCCAGATCCAGGCGATGAGCGGAGCGAAGACCACGGTCGTCCCCACGACGAACGCCGATATCAGCACCGATGTGGTTTGCATACCGACGGTGCAAAGCACGAAACCGATGCCCAGCAGCGCTCCCAGGACAGTGCCGCGGCCTACCGTTCGGCGGTCTAGCTCGCGCAGAACCCGAGGTCGTAGCGTGAAGAGGGCAAAAGTGGCTACCGCGAACCGCCAACCGACCAGACGCGACGGGCTGACCGTGCCGACCGTGGCCTTGACAACGGCGAAGCTCACACCCCATGTAATCGCTACGCATAGCACTGCCATGGCAGCTAGCCGTCTGGCACGCCAGTCCTGGCGCACGTCGTCTCCTGCCGTGGGATCGAGGATCATTTATCGCCTGTTCCTCCGAGCTGACGGCCCTCGATCTCGCGTATGCGCTACTCGCCCGCTTTCCTTCGTGCTTAAGACGGAGAGTTCTCCGTCGCGGTTGATACACACGTTTGTGCGTGGTCACGATTAGTTCAGAGCCAAAACGAATTGTCCACACACAAATGTGTGTCTGTTAGATACCGCTTGGGGGAGGGAGCAAATTTGCAGGAGGTTAACCGCACGATTACCCACAGCCAGCCCACGGGAGATGAAAAAGCTCATGGGAGACGCACAGAATTGTGCAAAACCCCGCACAGATTGTACGGAAAGCGACCTAGGCCCGATTTCGCTAGCAACGTGCGTGGGCCAGTGACCTGTTGCCCGGATATCTCAGGACACCGTCCTGGGTTAGGACTACTAAGACAGGCCCTCTAACCTTGCTGCGGGCAGGGTATTCGCCAACGCACTAAACCAGAACCGCAAATGTCGATAGGCTCGGCGGTGGCCGAGTCGGCGGGAGATCTGAGCATCCCGCTCAGCTGGTGCTATGTGGCACTGCGGCAGGCGGAGCGGGTACGAGAAAGCTACGCCGTGTGGCGGGCCGTCAAAGCCGTTGGCGAGGAGTCGGATCAGCTTGATTTCCTGTACTGGGGCGATGCTTGCTACCTGATTTCTGCGACGCAGCAGATGAGCAAGGCA
>DASRJV010000202.1:0-10613 GCA_035649295.1 Propionibacteriaceae bacterium | reverse complement strand
TTCCGGCGATTTTTTGTGGAGCAACACCAATGTCGGCGAGGCCATCCCTGACGTCATGACACCGGCGACGTGGTCGATGGTTCAAGTGTTCCTGACTGACGCGATGGCGACCGCCTCCATTCCGCCCTATGTGGGGTATGGCCGTATCGGCGGCCGGATCTACCTCAATCTCAGCGTATTGATGACACTGTCCGCCGCAGTGGGGGTTGGTGAGAAGCCGTATCGCAGCTTGAGCGAAGAAGTCTTCGGAAGGCTTCCAGCTGATCTTGGGATCCCGCCGGTGAAGGCACGCAAGCGAGACATCCTCCGAGCAGTGTTGCCCATGGCCCTGCACGTGCTCGGCGAGGCCCGCCGCGACGTCAAGGTGCTGGACGCCTATCTCTCTGAGCATCCTGCACTTTGCGATCGCCGCCGGGCGGAGATTGCGGCGGTCTCCAGCCCGATGGAGCTTGCTGACCTGTGGACCGACGTACTCAGTCCCGAGTTCCATCGGGTGAGCTGGATGCTGTCCGCGGCCACTCGATCCAGCGGAGCATCGTTCATCACTACTCGTAAGCGACTACAGCGGCTGGTGGGCGACGCCGCCGCGAACGCCCTGACTGCTGGGCTGGGTGCGCAAGCCGGCCAGTTGGCAAGCCTCGGGCTACTGGATGGCATGGAGCAGCTCGCCGCCGGCGAGATCGATCGCGACACCTTCAACCGACGCTATGGTCACCGCGGGCCGCACGAGTTCGAGATCTCCACGCCGCGGTCGGGAGAGGATCCCCACTGGATCGACGAGCAAATCGTGGCCCGGGCGGCCTCGACCAGCAGCTATCACGACATGCTCCAGGCCCAGGAGCAGCGGCGCAACGAGGCGTGGTCCGAGCTGGAGCAGCGTCACCCCATACAGGCAAGGATCCTGCACCACCAACTGCGCGTATGGGCCAAGATCTCTCGCGACCGGGAGCGGGCTCGCACAGAGGTGATCAGATACTTCTGGGTGCTGCGCGGGTACGCGCTGCGGGCCGGTGAACTCACCGGACTGGGCGAGGACATCTTCTTCCTCGACAAAGCCGAGATCGTACGCCTGCTCCAGGGCGAGACGATCGGTCCAGCGTTGATCAGTCATCGCCGCGCCGCCTATCAGGCCTACTCGGCGCTTCCGAAATATCCCGCGCTCATCCGCGGCACCTTCAACCCGTACACCTGGGCGGCCGACCCGAACCGGCGATCGGACATCTTCATCGAGGGCAACGCGACCGAGGCCGACGTCGCAGTACGCGGCTTCCCGGGATCGGCTGGTGTCGTGGAGGGCTTGGTGCGGGTCATCGACGACGCAGCTGATGGTGCTGCGCTACAGCCTGGCGAGGTGCTCGTCACAACGATCACCAATGTTGGTTGGACGCCGCTCTTCCCGCGGGCGGCAGCGGTGATCACCGATGTCGGCGCGCCGCTCTCGCACGCTGCCATCGTCGCGCGCGAGCTCGGCATTCCGGCAGTCGTCGGTTGTGGCAACGCCACTATGCGGCTCAGGACTGGCGATCGGGTACGAGTTGATGGGACTGCGGGAACAGTCGAGGTGCTCACGTGAGAACTGACCTCTGCCAGCCGGTGGAGCAGATAGCGCCGCGGCTGCTTGGTGCGGTGATACGACACGGGCCGGTAGCGGTGCGGCTAACTGAGCTCGAGGCCTACGACGGAGCGACGGATCCAGCATCACATGCTTATCGCGGCCGCACACCGCGCAATGCGGTCATGTTTGGCCCGCCTGGCCACCTGTACCTGTACTTCACCTACGGCATGCACTGGGCCGGGAACATCAGCTGCGGGCCCGAGGGAGTCGGCTCCGGCGTGTTGATGCGGGCCGGCGAGGTTATCGAGGGCCTTGAGTCTGCCAGGTCCCGACGCGGGCGGGCGAGCGATCGTGATCTTGCGCGAGGTCCCGGACGGCTCACCCAGGCCCTGGGTCTGGACCCCGAGCACAAGGGCTGTGACTTGCTTGGCGACGGACCGGTGACCCTTGAGTTTCCGGCGGGCGAAGCAGAGATGATCATGGTCGGGCCACGAGTCGGCGTCTCCGTCGAGGCAGATCGACCGTGGCGGTTCTGGATCGGCGACAATCCCTACGTCTCTGACTACAAGCGCAGCCCCAGAGCGCCCCGCATGATCACAAACAGCCCGATCGCGCGGCGATGGGATGAACCTCTGCGCTAGTGATCCGTCAGTCGTCCAACAGCACAGAGTCGCGCGCTGCCGGCAAGGAGCTCAATCCAACGGCTGCAACGAGCCCAGCGCTGATGGGATGAATTCCGCCATCGTGGGGTGAATCGGCAGCGCATCACGAAGCGCCGGATAGCGCACGCCAGCCTGCATAGCTGTCCCGATGATCTGAATGAGGTCGTCTCCATGCAGCCCGAGGATCGTTGCGCCAAGGAACTCCTCGGTATCGCCGTCAACAAGGATTCGCATCAGCCCAGTGGTCTCGCCTTCCAAAATCGCGCGGCTGACGCTGCTCATCGGCACCTCCGCCTTCAACACGTTCCGACCGGAGGAGCGCGCTTGGCTGACGGTCATGCCGACACGCCCCAGCGGCGGGTCCGTGTACATCGCGTAGATGGTCACTCGCCCGTCGACGGTACGCGGCGGGTGCAGCAGGATCTGCCCGTCCTGGTAGGCGGTATGGGTGAATGCACCGTGACCGTTCACATCACCTAGTGCCCATACGCCCTCGACCGAGGTCTGAAACCGGCCGTCGATGGTGAAGAAACCACGCTCGTCGGTCTCAATCCCATGGTCGGGGCCAAGCAGGTCGGAGTTCGATCGACGGCCGGTAGCCACCAGCAGATGACTGCCGGTGATGGTCGTACCGTCTCCAAGCTCCACAACGATTTCACCCGCGCCCGATCCCACCCCAGCAGGGCGCCCGTAGACGATATCGACGCCCTCCTGCGTCAGCATCTCCGCAATAATCGCAGAGACGTCCTCGTCCTCCCGCTCGGCGAGACGGCTGCCGGTAATGATCGTCACGTGCGACCCGAACCGGCGAAATATCTGACCAAACTCCAGCCCGATGTAGCCACCGCCAATGATCATCAGATGATCGGGGAGGGTTTTCAGGGCCAGTAGCTCGACCTCGGTCATGGCCCCGACAGTCTCCAGGCCCGGAATCGGAGGACTGGTCGCGCGGGCACCGAGATTGAGATACAGCTGCTGCGCCGTCAGATGCTGATCGTCGACGCTCACCCGATGCTGCTTGCCGGCCGGGTCGGTGATCACTGTCGCTGTGCCGTGAAAACGATCCAGGCCGGTCACGCCGGCCAGCCAATCGTCGAGCGAGTCGCGCAAGCCGTCGATGATCGAGTTCACCCGCGACATGGCAGCGGCGAAGTCAACGATGATCTCCCCGGTGTGCACGCCGTACTCTGAGGCCCGTCGGGCCTGATGGGCCACCGCGGCGCTGGCTCGAAGGGCCTTGGTGGGCTTGCAGCCGTGGTTGAGACAGGTGCCGCCGGCGCGGTCCATCTCAATGATGGCCACCCGCTTGCTGTCATCTGCCAAGGCTCCAGCCACTCCTGGGCCGGGCTGTCCAGCCCCGATCACGATCGCGTCGTAGTGAGCCATGCGGGTCAACCTTCCTTGGGGCGAAATCGGCTTGTCCCAACGCTATTGCGGGGGCGGTCGGAACCGCGATAGGCGATCGCCTTCCTGAATTCAGCCAGTCACAACACGGTCAGGTAACGATAAGGACTCGTTCCGACAAAAAATTTCAGTCCAAACCTTGGGTCGGGGTTGGGCAATCGTGACCAAACTGTTTAGACTCCTGCGGGAGATAACGCTTTGGTCTCATTTGCTCGGGGGATTGAGAACACGTGTCAAGACCGCGCCCACGAAGGGCGATACGGCCGCCTCTTGCGGCGCGCGTAGCACGTATCGCCATTCCAACGGCAGTGATAACGGCAATGGGCGTGGGCGTCGCCGGTGCTGTCATGCCCGGTGATGACCCGCAGCTCGCGTATCCAGCTCCAGCCTCGACGGCATCTGTCGATTCGTCACTGAGCGAGGCAGCCGGCCGAGGTCAGCAACTCAGCCGCGGCAGCAACCGAGCGCCAGTCAAAGTTGCTGCGGCGCCGAAGCCTACGAGTTCTGCCTCGGAGACGATCACTCCTGCCCCGCGGCTCAAGATCATCGGCAGTAAGTACGCCACTACTGATCTGAACGTGAGAACCGAGCCCAGCAGTAGCGCCACGGTGGTCGCTGAAGTGGACAAAGGAACCAAGCTGGCAATCACCAAAACCGTCAGCAACGGGTTCCGATATGTGTCATACCGCGACAAGGGTCGCTGGGTGAGGAACAAGTACCTTTCCGACACCAAGCCAACGGCTGCGTCCAGCAGCGCTGGCGGCATATCGGGAGCACCCTGCCCCGGAGGGTCCTCGGTCGAGTCTGGACTCACCCCTGACGCCATCCGCGTCCACCGCGCGTTATGCCATCGCTACCCACAGTTCAGGAGCTTCCTTGGCCGCAGGAGCT
This sequence comes from Propionibacteriaceae bacterium, assembly GCA_035649295.1. GTDB lineage: Bacteria > Actinomycetota > Actinomycetes > Propionibacteriales > Propionibacteriaceae > Microlunatus. Next base: position 6,101 of record DASRJV010000202.1, on the reverse strand, counting down.
CTAGCGGTTACCACGGACAAGGTCGCGCTCTCGATTGCATGATCTCTGACTCCTCGGTCGGTTGGGCTGCGGCGAGGTGGGTGCGAGCCAACGCGAAGAGCCTTGGCGTCAGCGAGGTCATCTATAGGCAGCAGATCTGGACGGTGCAGCGGAGCTCGGATGGCTGGCGCTCAATGTCAGACCGGGGTTCGCCGACCGCCAATCACATGGACCACGTGCACGTCTCGGTCTACGGCAACAGCGGTACCGCCTGAGTAGTTGAGGATTCGAAACACCCCCTTCCCACAGATTCTTGACACGCCGGAGGACGGACATGCTCCTAGGTGGGCCCCGGTTGGCACTGCGCCGCCATCGCAAGGTAGTCATCGCACTCAGTGTCATCACCGGCCTCGCACTGAGCGGCGTCGGCCTCGAGTCCGCCTCAGCTTCGACAAGGTCAAGGCTCGCCGTGAGCTTCAAACCGGATCGCTCGAGCGCGGTGCGACTCGACGGCTCAGCGGTGAAGGGAAAGATCTACGTCTTCGTCAGGGACTCGAAGACCCTCGACAAGGTCGACTTTTACCTGGACAAGTCGCGGCGGACGAAGCGGTCCATTCGAACCGACAGGTCCGCACCGTTTGACCTGGTAGGTACGGCAGCCGACGGCACCGCTCTCCCGTACGACACCACCAAGCTCGCCGATGGCTCACACAGCATCCGGGTCGTACTGACGTGGGCCGACGGCACCACCTCCAGCCGTCGTGGGGACTTCAAGGTCGCCAACAAGGGCGCAACCTCCACACCCACTACCGCGCCGACGACAACCCCACCCACTACCGAGCCGACGACAACCCCACCCGCCACCGAGCCGACGGCGACAGCCACGACGACTGAGCCCGCTCCGCCAGCGACGACCACTGCACCGCCGACGACGTCGGCTCCGACCACGACAGCACCAACGACAACGGGACCCACGGCGCCAACAACGACGCTGCCCGCTCCGAACGGGTCGTGGCCAAGCGCACCTCCAGCAAAGATCTGCGGCAATGCGTCTTTGCTGAATGGACCGGCTACGGCGCCGGCCGGTGCAATTGTTGTTCCCGCCGGTGACAACAGCTCCCTTGATCTGCGGCAGGCCGGCAAGACGTACTGGTTCGCCCCTGGTGTTCACACCCTCGGTACTGGCCGGTACGACCAAGTCATCCCGAGCGACAACTCGACCTACGTGGGTGGGCCGGGCGCGATCCTCGACGGACAAGGCAAGAACAACTATGCCTTCACCCAGCACGCACGCAACGTCACCATCAAGTACCTGACGATCAGGAACTTCGTTGCTCCCATGAACGAAGGCACGGTCAACCACGACTCCGGTGAGAACTGGACGATGCAGTACAACACCGTCAGCAACAACGGGGGTGCCGGCATCTTTGTGGGGGCAGGCAACGTCGCCTCGTACAACTGCCTCAAGGACAACAGCCAGTACGGCTTCCAGGCCTACGGTGCCGACGGTGGCGAGTCCAACATCGTGCTCGACCACAACGAGATCGTCGGCAACAACACCGGCGACTGGGAATCCAAGATCGATGGCTGCGGCTGCACCGGCGGCGGCAAGTTCTGGGACGTTCGTAATGTTCGCGTCACCAACAACTACGTCCACGACAACTTCAGCGTCGGCCTGTGGGCAGACACGAACGACAACAACTTCTTGTTCGAGGGCAACTGGATCGAGAACAACGACGGGCACGCGATCTTCTGGGAGATCAGCTACAACGCCGCCATCCGTAACAACGTGATCCGCCACAACCTGGTCGCCGTTGGGCCCGAACGCATTCGGTCGAAAGACAACTTCCCGGACGCTGCGATCTATATCTCCGAGTCCGGCGGTGACGCGCGGCTACCTCACGACCTGGTGGGCAGCCCGACCATCGACATCTCGAACAACTTGATTGAGGACAACTACAACGGCGTGACGCTGTGGGAGAACGCAGACCGCTTCTGCGGCTCGCCGGCCAACACCTCAACCGGGTACTGCACCTTGGTGAATCCTTCAGTTGCGAAGCTCTCGACCTGCAACTCGGCGAACATCTCCAATTCGCCCTTCTACTCGGACTGCCGCTGGAAGACGCAGAACGTCAAGGTGCACCACAACACGTTCAAGATGGACCGCGCCAACTTCTTCAACTGCTCGACAAGTATGTGTGGCCGGAACGCCATCTTCTCCAACTACGGCACCTACCCGTCGTGGTCGCCGTACCAGGGGCAGACGATCAGCAAGGCGATCGTGTACAACCAAGGCAATGCGTTCAGCAACAACAGCTACGTCGGAACGTGGAACTTCACGGTTTTGGACACAGGCACCTTGGTCTCGTCATCGGCGTGGAAGGCAGCTCCCTACAACCAGGACGGGGGAAGCACCGCTTGATACCAAGCACCGCACACCAGCGATCGCTGGGTGTGCAGTTCGTGCGTATGTGGCGCCAGACAGTTACGGCTTGATTCACCCTTGCCGGCTCGGGTTGTGAAGCCTGAACGCCCGACTTAGTGTTATTGCATGGCGGTGGACTTGTACCAAGTGGTGCTTGGTGGTATTGCCGTCGCCATCATGGTGTTCGTCCCGATTCTGACTGTGCTGTTCTACGACCTGCTTGTTGGAAGATGGGACGACGCCCTCCATCGGTGGCGAGAGCGGCGCTCCTCGGCTGCTGCGCACAGGCAGGCCGTACGTGAACTCCGACGCCAGCAAGGTGTCCCGATCGAGCAGCTTGCCGCCGACCTGAGGCGGCTACGGGCAATTCTGGGCACCGATGCCCATCGCTCCGCCGCCCACCAGATGGGCAACCGGCTCGCCTACGACAAGCTTCTGATGCAAGTCTGCGAGATGCTCGAGGTCGAACACGATCTGCAGAGCGAATCCATTGGCTTCGAGCGCGACATCGAACGGATTCGCGTCGAGGCAGAGCTGGAGCGTGCAGGTCTGATCTTGAGTGACCGGCGCTTCGGTCAAGCGGCCTAAGCCAAATCTCGGCGTGACGTGCAGGTTACGTCGGTGAAGCCGACTTTGGAGTGGAGCGGCGCCTGTGTGGGCGTAGCAAACTTAAGATGCTTGAATCGGCACCACTGAGGAACCGCACACAAACGCTGGCGCAAGCGCAGGTTTGCTTAGCCCACGCAGGCGCCGCTCCACGACCTGACTGGAATATCTGTGGCACTGCGGGCGTTGTCTAGACAACGTTCAATACGAAGCCTCAAGATCGAAAGGATGGTCACCATGTCACGCCTCACCAAGGCCATCCGTAGCCGCCGTGACATCGCTCGCACGCGGAGGGAGTTGAATCGCGCGATTGCAAACGCCTCCACTCCTGCCATGCGCGACGAACTGATTCTGGTTGCTCAGCGTGGTCGCAACGTCTTGTAAAGACTCGAAGCAACAGGGCTCTCATCCGATCTCGGATGGGAGCCTTTGTCATGTGGGTCTCAGGCGCCCGCAAACTGCTCCGCAACGTTGTGTCCTAGCTCGGCCAGTACCGGCAGGAGCAGCACGGATCCCAGGACCAGGCCGGCGCAGTTGGCGACCAGGAATCCGCAGGCCCACACGCTGGCAGGTATCCGTGTCAGCGTGGCGAGTTGATCGGCGTCGGAGTGGGGCGCCCGCCCGCCACGCCGTTGGCGGATGAGCTCTATCACCGGTTTCGGTGCCGCGAGGAGGAGCGTCCACGTCAGCACATACGCGAGGCCAGACTGCATCGTCGCCGGAAGATACCAGCTCACCAGGACCAGCCCGATTGCACAGCCAACGATCAGTACGAACCCGTAGAAGTTGCGGATCTGGACCAACAACAGCGCCAGCAATATCACGAATAGCCAGAGCAAGCCGAGACTGTGCCCAGCGATCAAGAGCCCGACAGCGCCCAGCCCCACTACGGCCGGTCCGAGATAGCCGGCGAGGAGCATGATGACCATGCCCAGGCCACTAGGTCGCCCGCTCGAAACGGTCAAGCCGGACGTGTCCGAGTGCAGCCGAATACCCTGCAGGCGACGGCCCGTCACTAACGCTGCAACGCCATGAGCGCCTTCGTGCGTGATGGTGACCAGCATTCGGGTGTACGGCCAGATCGCGCGCGGCAGGACTAGAGCACCAGCAATCACAGCTGCTAGGGCGACGACGACCGGTGCCGGCGGCGGCTGGACAGCAGTCGCCCGCTGCCATACCTCAGCGATCAACTCCACGCCTCAAGCATGAAGGATGAATACCGAGTGCGCCCTGAACTTGCGTGGAATGCGCCCTGAGCCTGTCGTAGGGCACACCGTCCACCCTGCTAGCCGTCACAGGCTGCTGCTCCACAAGAGCCCGCTCGCTCCACCCAGCCGAGCGCCGAACGCGATGGTTTGAGCATCGGTCAGCCCACTGACGAAGTCGACGATTCCGCGACCCCGACCCATTCGCGCCAGATCGGCATCTGAGGCATTCCCTCCGAACCACTCCGGATGCTCCTTGGCCGCTCTTTGATACCCGTAGCTCGCCGCGTTTACCAGGTCCAGCAGTCGGCGAGGCGCCCGATCTGCGTCGCGGCGGTCTGAAAGCCAGTCTTCGAGTGCCAGTACAAGGTGTTCGACTGTCTGCTCCTGACCGCGCTGGAGCATTGCCAGGTCGGGCCGGTCCAAGATGAAGTACTGATTGACGAACTTCAGCACTGAAACCTCGTGCCAAGCCTGCGCATCCATGGAGACATACCCGGAGCGGACCGCAGGATGCGGATTCGGTCGGACCGAACCGATCAGGTGATCAATCCATCTGGAGGTGAAGCCCGATATGGCGCGGTCCGCGGCCATCGAGCCGTCGTAGGGTGTCGCCAATATGCCGTCGACGAACTCTTCGCCGACCGTCTGCACCGCCGTCGCGAAGATGTCCTCGTCGAAGATCCAGTCGTCGCTGCGCCTCAGCTGCCGGCGCAAGCGCTCCAGGCCAGCTCCCGGCCGGCGGCGGGCGCGTACCAGATCGCCATCATCAAGATCAACAAACTCCGTCCGTCCGCTTTCCCATGATCGAAATTCGCCGGAGACAGGAGAGAACTGCAGCACTCCCGAGCGATGAAAGTCATCCACGTCGTGCAGCGAGTACGCAATGTCGTCGGCGAGATCCATTACCGAGCATTCCAATGTTTGCCGCCCTGGCGGCAGGTCGGGGAAGGCGGCCAGCGCCTCCAGCATCTGCGGCAGGTCGATGATGTAGGCGGAAAACTTCGCTGCTCCGGCTGCGCCGCGAGCATGGCCGGCGCCCCGCGGCGGAACGCGCCAGTCAACGGGGTGGGGATCGGGATAGTGGAAGCAGGCCCACGGATACTTCAGCACCGCAGCCCGGGTTGCTGCGGTGAGGTTGAGTCCCTGTGCGCCGGGTCCCAGCACCTCCAGCTCGGTCAGCACCCGGAAAGTCTGCGCGTTTCCCTCGAAACCATCTGACAACCCGAACCGCTCTCGCGCCAATCGATCAAGAACGCGCTCGCCCAAATGTCCGAATGGGGGATGGCCAAGATCATGAGCCGTGGCCGCCGCCTGGACTACAACATGATCAAGACCTCCAAGATCATGAAGCTGATCCCGATCTTGACTGCCGAGTAATCGCACGGCGATCGCTCGAGCGACTCCCGTCACCTTGATCGTGTGGGTGAGCCGGTTGTGCACGACTCCGCTGGTTGCCATCGAGGTGACGACCTGCGTAACGTCGGCCAGCCGCGAGAGAGCGTTCGCGAACCGAATCCGCTCGAGGTCCGTGCGGTATTCGGACTCGCCTGGCGGGTACGGACGGTCCGGCTCCGGTCGCGACCTAGCCACCCGGGGATCCATGTTCCGCACGCTACCGAACACCCCACTGGTGCACTTCCCAGTTGCGCAGGTGATTGAGGTGAGCACGCCAAGCTCAGTAGTGTGACGTGAATACCAGAGCTGCGAGCGTCGGCATTGCGCGAGCAGCTCCCAAAGAGCGCGAACAATGAGGGGAACCTGATGAGCCAGCCCGTAGATCCGACGACGACCCCGGCCTGGGCAAGGCTGAATGCCCTCAACGAAGCCATGGAGCCTAATCTGCGCGGTTGGTTCGCCGCCGATCCGTCTCGGTCGAAATCGTT
>DASRJV010000201.1:0-12160 GCA_035649295.1 Propionibacteriaceae bacterium | reverse complement strand
CGACAAAGCCAACGCCGTGCGAAGGTGGACCCTACGATGACCGACCACCTGGCGCAGTCCACTGCCGCTGCGCCACCTGCTGCACTCCCCCAGCCGGACGGTGGTCTTCGTTGCCCACACTGTGGCGCAGAAGTTGCAGCTCAGGAGGCATTTTGCGAGGCCTGCGGTGGTGCACTCACGCCAACTGCTGCTGGTCGAGTCGAGCAGCCCGACGAGCTGGCCGCACCCATTGAGCTCACCCGCTCCATCCAGACCGAAGCCGACCACGACACGGTTGTGGTTGCCCGACCCTGCGCCAACTGTGGCGGGGTAATCGGGGCGGACGGTTACTGCGAGACCTGCGGCACCAGGGCGCCGACGGAGCGAGACCACTACACCGAGCAGCCAGCATCATGGGTCGCCGCGTGCTGCGACCGTGGCGTACGGCATCACCGTAATGAGGACGCCACGGCTGTCGCGGCCGAGGCGACACCGGGTTCCCGCGCGGTACTCGTGGTGTGCGATGGAGTGTCCACGTCCCTGGACTCCGATATAGCCAGCCTGGCGGCGGCTCGTACGGCCCGCGACGTCCTGGTTGCGCACCGGCCGGCAGGTCTCGGCACCCCGGCCAGTCGGGTCGCCGCGGTCGCGGGCGCCGTGGTCAAGGCGGCCGCCGCAGCCAACTCCGCAGTGATCGACAACACGGCGCCAGGCAGCGACAACGCTGCGTCCTGCACCTTCGCCGCGGCGGTTGTCGAAGCTGACCTCGTGGTGTTCGGCAACGTCGGCGACAGCCGGATCTACTGGATTCCTGATCATGACTCGGGCAGCGATCCTGCAGAGCTCAGCGTCGACGACTCGGTTGCCCAGGCACGAATCGCCATGGGTGTCCCCCGCGACGAGGCCGAGAACGGCCCGCAAGCTCATGCGATTACCAAATGGCTAGGTCGCGACAGTCCCGACTTCACGCCGCGTACCGGATCCATCCTCGTCAACTCACCCGGCTGGGTTCTGGTGTGTTCAGACGGCTTGTGGAACTACGCGTCGGAGGCCACCGCGCTCCAGTCGCTTATCCCCGAACTCAGCACTCCGGACTCTGATCCGCTCACATTGGCGGTCGCTCTCGTAGATTGGGCCAATGGCAAGGGCGGCAAGGACAATGTCTCGGTGGCGCTGGCACGCGTCTGAGCCGCGTCGCGGGCTGAGCCTGTTGAAGCCTGGGCCCTTCGACAAGCTCAGGGCACTTAACAGGACATACTGAACCACCAGCCAGGACGAGAAGGACAAGCTGCGAGCGGCTGCCGATTACGCGCGAGCAGCTCAAAGAAAGGAACGTCGATCATGGCCGAGTTCACCGCAGAGGTGTACCAAAACGAGTTCCTGCCAGAAGGCGGAACCGACGTCAACGCCATAGTCACCATGACCTGCAGCGGGGCAGGGTCAGCCGGTCAGACCGGGTCCGGTGATGCTGGGGAGATCATCATCGTCGACACCTCGGGCTCCATGGGCAGGATGAAGCTGGAAGCGGCGAAGATTGCAGCTGCGTCAGCCGTCGATCAGATTCTTGACGGAACCTGGTTTGCGGTGGTCGCCGGAACCCATCAGGCATACCTGGCATTCCCGCTTGTCCGCTCGGGCCAGGGGATGGTGCAGATGGATAGCAATGCGAGGTACGCCGCGCATCAGGCGATCACCCAGTTCCGCGCTGACGGCGGAACGGCGATGGGGACCTGGCTTACGCTTGCTGGCCGGCTTTTCGACTCGGTGCCCATGCTGGCGCAGCGACACGCGATCTTGCTTACCGACGGCGAGAACCACAATGAGACACCAGACCAGCTAACGAACGCGATCCGCGGTGTGACTGGCAAGTTCCAATGCGATTGCCGGGGCGTCGGCGTCGACTGGCAGGTTGCTGAGGTACGCCGGATCGCCCAGGCCCTGCTGGGAAGCGTCGACATCATTCCCGAGCCGGATCAGATGAGTCAGGTCTTCGCCGAGCTCATGCAACAGTCGATGAGTCGCGGCGTGGCTGACGCTCAGTTACGAGTCTGGGCGCCGCAAGGCGCGCAGGTGCTCTTCGTCCGCCAAGTCTCACCAACGGTGGAGGATCTGACCTCACGCCGTGTCGAAGTCAACCCGCTGACCGGCGGCTATCCGACAGGCTCGTGGGGCGACGAGTCCCGCGACTATCACGTGAGTGTGAGGCTGGGCGCCAAGGCCATTGGGCAGGAGCAGCTCGCGGCTCGGGTGCAACTTGCCGTCAACGACCAAGTGGCCGCGCAGAGCTTGGTCAAGGCGAAGTGGTCCGACGACGAGGGCCTGACCACCCGGATCAATCCCGAGGTTGCTCATTACACCGGCCAAACCGAGCTTGCCGAGGCCATCCAAGAGGGTTTGGCCGCCAAGGCTGGCGGAGACGAGGAGACCGCCACAATGAAGCTGGGCCGTGCGGTGCAGCTCGCCGCTGAAACCGGCAACGAGGAAGCCACCACTCGACTACGCAAGGTGGTCGATATCGAAGATTCCGAGACCGGTACGGTGCGTCTGAAGCGCGCGGTGGACAAGGTTGACGAGATGGCCTTGGACACCGCCTCCACGAAGACAACCAGGATCAGGGGATGAACGCTCCCCTCGACCGGAAGGCGCGACCGTGAGCTCCACATCCACATCGGTGGTGACCTCGACCTCTGGTGCTCGCCGATGATCGCCATCTGTCCGGTAGGCCACGCATCCTTGGCGCAGGACTACTGCGATGTGTGCGGGCTGCCTATCGACTCCAATCCTGCGCCACAACCGACCGCCTCACCGGCGAGCGTCGCCAGCAGCGCGCCAGATCGCCAACCCTGTCCGAATTGCGGGGCCGATAACTCCGTCGACGCACTCTTCTGTGAGAACTGCGGCTATGACTTCACCACAGGAACCATGCCGCGATCCCTCGTTACCCCGCAGTCTCCAGATGCCACGTATGTAGATCATGTGCAGCCGGCGCCGACGATTCCGGCGCCGACCACTGGCAACGGCAGCACGGTCTCCTCGCCGGCGACCTTCCACTGGGTGGCAGAGGTCTGGATTGACCCAGCGTGGTACCAGGCCCAGCAAAGCCCTGATCCGATGCCCTCACCCGGCCTGCCGGTGGTCGTCCCGCTGCACTCGAAGTCGATCTTGATAGGTCGTACCTCCAGGAGTCGGAACATCCATCCTCAGATCGATTGCGAGTCCGATTCCGGCGTCAGCCGCCGCCAGACCCAGCTCACAACTGACGGCACCCGCTGGTGGGTGGAGGACCTGGATTCGGCCAACGGGACGTTCGTGGCGCCGGCCACGGGCCCGATCCCATCCGACCCGATTCCAGTCGGTGTGAAACACGAGCTCGCCGCTGATGATCGCATCTATGTCGGTGCTTGGACCCGTATTGTGATCCGGCAGGCAACCGAGGACGAGAAGGCAAGTCTGCCGTAGTCGTCGCACATCAGCTTGTGCAACGCTCTGCGCGAACACTGCGATGCTTCGGGCCCGACATGTGGCACCGTTGCTTCAGTGTCACCCGCGAGAAGCCAGCTCTCACCAGGAGGAACAGTGGAGGTCAAGGTCGGCATTCAGCATGTCAATCGGGAAATCGTGGTGGAGAGCGCCGAGTCGGCCAGCGACGTCGAGCAGGAACTGCTGAGCTCAATCGCGGTCGGTGGCGATGGAGTCTTCACGCTCACTGACGAGCGCGGCCGCAAAGTGCTGATCCCTGCGTCCAAGATCGCCTACGTCGACCTGGGTGAGGAAAACGCCCGCCACGTCGGCTTCGGCGCGGTGTGATATTTGCTCGCTCCGCTCGCAACGATGTTCGCTGCGTAGCCGCCGCCTTCGTCGGATATGACGAAACGAAAAGCGTGTTTCGTCATCTCCTCCTGCAGATCGGCGGCGCGAACATCGATATATCTCGCTCCGCATCCCTAGCGCGACCACCGACGCTCGCGACCGGTTTTGGGCTTGTTCGCTCGCGCAAACTAGTTTGATCTGTTCGCTCGCGCAAAATCGCGCGCTGTGATCCGCCGTCGTCGTCGTCACTCGCGGAGGAAAGAACGCCTCCGCTCGTTCCTTCTCCGTGCGGCGGCGCGCGATTTTGCCGACGCGAGCGAGCTTGGTGCTAGCTCTATCTCAGGCCTGAAGGCCAAGCTTGGCCATGCGGCGGGTGTGGTTTTCCACTAGCCGGGAGAACATGCGGCTCATAGCGGCGAGATCCATGCCAGGACGATCGACGGTCCCGGTCAGCAGGTGAGTCAGAGCGTCCCTGTCCGCAGCCACTCGCTGAGCCTGGCTGAGCGCCTCACCAACCAGTCGACGCCCCCACAGTGCCAACCGACCGGCCACCCGCGGATCCGCGGCGATGGCCGCGCGTACCTTTTCGATCACGAAGTCGGCGTGGCCCTCATCGGCCAGCACCTCGTGCACCAGCGCCCGCGTGTCCGCGTCGACGAACGCCGCAACCTCGCGGTAAAAGTCGGCGGCGAAGCCATTTCCGACAAAGGCCAATACCAGGCCCTCCAGCCAGTCCTTTGGCTTGGTATGCGCGTGGAATTCATTGAAGGGCTCATAGAAGGGTTTCATCGCCACCATGACGTCAGTGCCGAAATCCGCCAGTCGCGCCCGGACGGTCTCGAAATGCTTGATCTGCAGCGCCGCCATCGATGCCATATGCACCTTGTCGGGAAGAGTGGGCGCGTGCCCTGCGTCCTCCGCCAGCCGGTCGAAGGCTGCCAGGGCTCCGTACGCCAGGATGCCGAGCAGATCGACAGCACCTCGCCGATACTCAGGATCGGATACCCATGGCTCAACCGCAGCACGGGGTGCCATGTCGGATTGCTGCGGTGCATCGCTCATGGCCGCAGAATATGCGAGCGTCGGTAGGCGCCCGCTGGTGATCGGAGGAACTGTGCTACCAGCGGACCGGCAAGGCACGAATGCCGTTGACGGGACCGTCCGCTCGAAATGTCAGGTCGGCCTCCGACGCTGCCAGGGCTAAGGCAGGGAACCGCCGCAGCAGGGCCGGCAACGCAACCGACATCTCAAGCCGAGCGAGCTGCTGACCAAGGCATTGGTGAATGCCGTGGCCGAAAGCCAGATGAGCCTGCGGCTGGCGGGTCACATCTAAGACATCCGCGTCAGCCATGAACTCCAAATCCCGGTTGACTGCTGGCAGCGACACCATCACCACGTCGCCGGCCCGCATCGGCTGGCCGCCGATCGTCATGTCCTTCACGATGATCCGCGGATTTCCGGTGTCGACGATGGTCAGGTATCGCACGATCTCTTCCACTGCGCTGCTGATCACCTCGGGGTCGTCGCGAACCAGGGCAAACTGCTCTCGATGCCGCAGCAGAAGCAAGGTGCCCAATCCGAGGGTGTTCGCGGTGGTCTCATGGCCGGCAACAAGCAGGATGTTTCCAATCCCGACCAGCTCGTCATCGGTCAGATCGTTCGCGTGGTCCCGAATCAACATGCCGAGGATGTCCTCGCCCGGATGCTTTCTGTGCCGCTGCACGAGCGACTGCATGTACGCGTTCATCTCGCGGGTGTTCTGCGCCTGCTGCTCCGGGGTGACGGAAGCGTCGAGCATGGTGTCGCTGCGCCGCTGGAACTCCGCCTGGTCCTCAAACGGCACGCCGAGCAGCTCACAGATCACCAGCGACGGGAGCGGCAACGCGAACGCCTTCATCAGGTCGGCCGGTGGCCCCGCGGCCTCCATCTTGTCCAGGAACCCCGTCGCGATCTCCTCGATGTGCGGCCGCATGGCGGTCAGCCGGCGCATCGAGAACTGACCGGTCAGCATCCGGCGGATCCGAGTGTGATTGGGGGGATCGAGCGACAGCAGGAAGCCGGGCTGGGCGGCTGCCGATTCTGAATGGCCCAGCGAGTTGCTCGTGTCCCGGCTGGACAGCAGCTCGCGGGCATCGGAGTACTTGGTGATCAACCACATCGTGAGGAACCCGCCGGTCGGATGCGGCACTTGCATCCCGAAGACCGGTTGCTCGGCGCGGATCCGCGCCAAGTCGGGCGCCGGATTGAGCGGGTCGTCCGGATCCCGATGTGAACGTGGCCAAGACAGCGGCTCAGACGAGGTCGGCATACGCACAGACAACACCCCGGTTCCAAAGCAATGTCGACCTGGGCCCGAAACTGGTGCGCGTACGGTGCTGGCCCCGGCAATCAAGGGTTTTAGGTACTTTGCCAGTAGACTGGGCAAGTTCGAGCGATGTTGGTCACCTTCTGACCACCGTGCGCGTACGACGCGCAGGCCGCGCGAACCATCAACTTTCAACAAGCATTGAGGCAAATTCTGAGTACAGTCACACATGAGGCCCGACCGCGGCCGATTGCTCCCATGACGCAGCTCCAACCGACAACCTTCGCCAGTCTCGGCGTGATCGACCCGATCGTGCGGGCCCTCGATCACGTCGGCATCAGCACACCGTTCCCGATCCAGGCCATGGCGATTCCCATTGCCCTGACTGGCGCCGACATGATCGGCCAAGCGCGTACGGGCACGGGAAAGACTCTGGCGTTCGGAATCGCTCTGCTACAGCGGACCGTGGTACCGGGTGAGCGCGACTATCCCCAGCTCGCCAAGCCAGGTGCTCCACAAGCGCTAGTGGTGACGCCCACCCGCGAGTTGGCAAGCCAGGTCGCTTCGGACCTGGCGGCCGCGTCGACTCGCCGACAGGCCAGAGTGCTCACGGTTTACGGTGGCGTCGGCTACGACCATCAGCTCAGCACGCTGAGCAGGGGGGTCGATGTCGTAGTGGGCACTCCTGGCCGCCTGCTCGATCTCGTCGACCGTGGCGCGCTCGATCTTGGTCACATCAAGGTGCTCGTACTCGACGAAGCCGACAAGATGTTGGATCTGGGATTCCTGCCCGATGTGGAGCGAATCTTGGCCGGCACCCCTGAGTTGCGTCAGACGATGCTGTTCTCAGCCACCATGCCAGCGGAAATCGTCACCCTCGCCCGTCGCCACATGCGCCATCCAGTCAACATTCGAGCCGAGTCCGCTGGTGACACCAGCACGGTGCCGGCCACGGCTCAGTTCGTCTTTCAAGCTCATGAGCTGGACAAGCCTGAGATCGTGGCGCGCATCCTGCAGGCCGAGAACTGTACCCGCGTGATGATCTTCTGCCGGACCAAGAGGTCGGCCCAGCGCTTGTCCGATGATCTTGTTGACCGTGGTTTTGCGGCGACGTCGATACATGGAGACCTGAACCAGTTCGCACGCGAGAAGGCGCTACGCCGCTTCCGGGAAGGCCGCATCGCGGTCTTGGTGGCGACTGACGTTGCCGGTCGAGGGATCGACATCGAGGGTGTCAGCCACGTGATCAACTACGAGTGCCCCGAGGACGAGAAGGTCTACGTGCATCGGATCGGCCGTACCGGCCGTGCTGGTGCATCCGGAGTTGCGATCACTTTCGTTGACTGGTCGGACCGGACCCGGTGGAAGGTGATCAACAACGTCTTGGGGCTGCCGTTCGAGGAACCTGAGGAGACCTACTCCACCTCACCGCACCTCTACCATGATCTGGGGATCGATCCAGCAGCCAAGGGCAGAATTGGCCTCAGCGTCACGCGTGGCTCCGAGCGGCGGGACGAGTCGGTTGCCTCGAAGCCAGCACGCAGTCGCCCCCGTAAAGATGCAACCCGCACCCGGACCCGGCAACGGCTGCGCAATGGCGTCCCGGTCCAGCGGAAGAGGGTCGTTACGCGATCAGATGATCAGAGGACTTCCGGCGACTGAACCGCCACAATCCGCCGCCCCGACGGCCCTCGAACTAGCGGGCCAGCCCTAGAGGTTTACCGATCACCACGAGATTGCTGTCGTAGCCGCCCCGGTCCCGGTGGAAGTTACCGGTGCAGGTGATCAATACCAGCCGATGCGGGCCGGTCTGCTTGAACGCCCGGCTCTGCGTCGCCAGCGCCTTCCTGGCCACCTTCTTGACAGAGATGACTCGATATTTGAGGCGATGTGAATCCGCGCGCAGCGTGACCGTGTCACCGACCTTGATCTTGCGCAGCCGAGCGAAGAATCCGATACCTTCCGTGGCCGAATCCACATGTCCGGCGATCACCGTCGAGCCGAACGGCTCGCCCGCTCGGGCGCTGCCATCCCACCAGCCCACATGCTGGACGTTCTCCGGCACCTTGAGTACACCGTCGACCGTGGCTGCCGGCATGACCGCCGCAGTCGCGTGACCAGGGAGCGTGAGTTGTTCCGGGATGAACTGGATCCGCTGACTCTCGGCAGGCCGTCCTTGACGCGCCGGGGCGACAGACGACTGACCGTGTGGCGCATCCCCTCCGGAGGCAGACCTGCCTGGTGCTGCCTGCGCGGCGCATCCACTCAGACAGGTCAGCAGGCAGACGACGCTCGCGATGAAGCGACGCAGTCCCGGTCGGCGCTGCCGAGCGCGGCGCCGTGACCGGGACTGTGGCGGTAAGGCTCGTGTTGTCAACGCACCAAGTTGGACACCAGCGACGGACCCTCGCCAACGGCCTGGCCGCCGGTTCCAGTGTTCACATCGGACGGCTTTCCAGTGCCGGTGGTGCCGGCGGTAATCACATGCACCGCGACGTTCATGGTCTTCTTCTCCGGGTCACCTACCGCGTAGACGCGGTTGATCGCCCCGCCCTTGACGGTCAGGCTGACCGGACCGAAGAAGACTGGCTTTTTCTCACCGGTCGGCACGATCGACACCTTGTACGTGGCAACTGGCACGGTCAGCTGAAGCGACTCGCCATTGGCAATATTGGCGAAAAGCACCTGATCGTTGACCCGGATGTCGGCAGGCGGCACAGCCGCAACGTGCGAGACCACGAGCAAAGCCTTGCCCTTGGGCACCTTGACTGCGTCGTACTTGTAGACCGTTACCAGCGGATCGCCGGATGAAGAAGCCGGCAAATGCGCGACGATGTCGGCCTTGGAACCTTCTTTGATCGAGAAGGTGTTCTCGAGGACCTTCGTACCGTTCTCGCTAAACGTCACCATTCGACTACCTGGCTTGACCTTGAATGGACCGGCCACGGCCGCAGTTTTGACGCCCTCAGCGACGGACTCTCCGTCAATCTCAACGTCGAGATTCTTGCCCGGCAGACCTTGCACAATGTAGATCTCGGTGTCATTGGCGGCATAGCTTGGGCTGATTGTTAGCCCTGCTAGCGCCAAAACACCTGCGGCTACGAGAGCCAGTTTTGACCATCGCGCTCCACGCTTCGACGCCACAGGTCCCCACCCCGCCCTTTGCTTGTGGTTCTTCCCCAAAAACAATTCTCGACCCAAGGCGTAATATATTGCCCCAGAACGCTCCGCCGCCGAGTATCCAGCAAAGCGTTAGCCAATCGCCACGGGGGGTGCGGCCTTGGGCAAATTGACCGTGGTGGGTCACTCACGGGCGGCTGGATTACGTCGCGCGATGGGCGCGGTGTTCGTAGCGGCACTGTGCGTCACGGCTGTCACTTTCTATCGGGACGCTCCGGAGCTTCCGCGATCTGCTCCGGCAAATGCCGGTGGACCACCATCACTGACTAGCCCGGCGCCAACCGCCGAGGCGACTTCGGCCTCGCCGTCGCCCACCCCCTCAGCAACGCCGACCCGCACCACCACCTCCTCCAAAGTAAAACTGCCGAAGGGCCCCGGCACGACCCAGCCCGGTATCTTGCTCATGGCCAGCCCGCTTCCTGACGGCAGCTTCGATGTCGCCGAGATCGTGCTGCTCAGCACTCCAACCTCTTCTCTTGGGGTCGGACCACCGCGGCTGGCGTACGCCGGCAGCCGCTTCTCCCGGGCTAAGCCGGTTGCCTCTCAGGTGCAGGTGAGCGCTGGTGACCAGCCGGTCTTGGTTCCTGGTGGTCGGGTAAAGCAGCATGTTGACCTGGCTCTGAGCGCCCCCGCGAAACGTATCGAGCTGCGCTACCACCTGAGCGGGATCACTGTACGCAGTGTCCCGTCACGGGCCGGCCGTGCGCTCACCGCTATCAGTCCCCTGGTGGCAGGTGTCCCCAAGAATCTCCCGGTTGCAATGCTGGTAAATGGCAGCACCGTGCTCAACATCGAGTGTCCGATCCTGAGGCATGTGCGCGACCAGGCTTGCTCCTCCGGCCGACCGCCTAATCTCCGGGTCAAGCAGAGACTGCCATGGAGCGGCGCAGTGATCGTCGTCCAGTTCGACCTCCCGACGCCGCAATAGTTGTGAACGAAGATCTTTTGGATCTGGCGCTCGGGGCCAATCGGGTGCTGACCTACGCCGGATATGTGCTCCTCGCGGGAACCTTGACTTTCTGGAGTGTCGTATGGCCGGACGGTCGCCGCAATCGCCGTCTTGTCGTACTCACAGTGGCCGGGACCGCGGCGATGATCATCGGTACAGTTGCCGGACCTGCCATTCAGCTGGTCTTCGGAGACCAGCTGCTCGGCGACATCGTCACCCCACTAGGAGGCGCCGCCCAACTGGTCAGGCTCGCCGCGCTCGTGGCCGCTGTCTTCTTCCTGCCCGACATCATCAATGGTTCGGTAGTCGGGTGGCGTCGCGTCGTCGCACTTTCTCTCGTGGTCGTCATCGCCGGCACCATGGTGGCCCAGTCGAACGCTATCGGCGGCCACTGGGAGATAGCCAAGATCGCCGCAACCGGTCTGCACGTCCTGGCGACCTGCGCCTGGCTAGGCGGGCTGGTCGCCCTGGCCGCCGTCTTGATTCCTGGAGACAAGATTCAGGAGCTTGACCAGCTCATTCCGCGATTCTCCCGGGTCGCCCAGTTGAGTGTCGTCACGCTCGTCGTGACCGGGATTGTTCACGCCCTGGCGGTTGCCGGCGGGCTCTCGGAGCTGGCCAGCTCACGCTACGGCCTGGTCCTGCTGATCAAGGTCTCGATCTTCGGCTTGATGCTGCTGATGGGCAACCAGGGTCGCAAATATGCAATCCGGGCGGCGTTCCGACAACTGCATCAGCCACCGGATGCACCCGCGAGAAGCGGTGGCATCTCGGCGCTGGCCGTGGCGATGGGAGCAGAGCTCAGCATCGCATTCGTGATCTTGTCAACGACGGCGCTGCTGGTGATGGTGGCGCCCCATCCGTAGTCCGCGTACGCCAACTCGCGCATGAAGCTCGAGACCGCCCTCGGGATACCGGGAGCTTGCAGGCCAAGCCCATCTGGTTGGCGGAGTAATGTCGGCACATGCGCGGCTTTCGACGCCGCAAGCCGGCACCGGCGACGGCAGCCGAGCAGCTGGGAGTGACGGGACGGAGCCCAGCCGACCGCACCGGTCGGCCAGGTGACCCGCGTGCGGCCATGCGCCGGATTGCCGCCGAGGCGGTAATCCTGCAAGACCAGGCCGAGGAGGTCATTCGCGGCGCACGGGCTAGGGAAGGCCTCGGTTTCCTTGCCCCACGCGGCGGGCCGTTGGTGCGCCGCTTCTTCAGCCTCCGAGAGTCGCTTCCCAGAGCATGCGACGACCCCGCTGACGAGGATCGGCGCCGCCGGTTGGACGCGATCCTGCACCACCATGCCTTGGCGGTGTCGGTCGCAATGGACCTGCTTGCTTGTGAATGGCGGTCGGAGAGGATTGCTTGCCAGCTGGATGCGCTGGACGGACTTGGAACTCCGGCAGTTCAGCTCGACCAGCTCTATGCCGAGCTTGCGGGCCGGTCCACCCATTACGCCGCTGAAGCGATGAGAGCCTCCTCACGCTGAGCCGCGACGACGCTCGCTACCGGCTTCGCAGGCGCCGCTGCATCTCGTTGAAGACCTCTGGGTCAGTCGTGTTACACCCCAGGTCATGATCAAGCTTCCCGACACCGTGGTAGTCACTGGCGCCGGTGGCGAGCAGCCCCAGACCGTCCGCCAGAGCACGCAGCCGCTCGCGAGTCTCGGAATCATGATCTTGATGGTCGACTTCGATGCCATCCAGCCCATGATCACGCGCCAGTGCCTCCAGCACCCTCGAGGGGAGTACGTACTCGCGGCCGCGCCCCCACGGATGGGCGATCACTGCCAGGCCGCCTGCCTCGTGCACCAGGTCGATGCCACGTTCCACCTCGATGGTGTAACGGTGCACATGCGCTGGACCACCATCGGCCAGGAAGCGGTCGAATGCCTCTTGGCGATCGCGAACATGACCTGCCTTGATCAGCGCGTCAGCGATATGTGG
>DASRJV010000200.1:0-6011 GCA_035649295.1 Propionibacteriaceae bacterium | reverse complement strand
GCCGATCACCGAGTAGTCGATGTCGGGCACCTCCTCCAGCACCAGCTCTTCAACATCGAGCTTCGGGATCCGCTCGTACGCGAAATGCACCCGACGATCGATCAGCAGGGAGTCGCCAGACCGCAGGTGCTGATCATGAAGCCGATACGCGAGGCGCACCACGCTTTCCTCATCGCCATGCCCGATCACGAGCGCTCGATCGCCGTCCTCGAGCATCTCCTTGAGCAGCACGACCTCGCCGACCTCGTCGAACTCCAGGACCTTCACCACGTTCATCGCCTCGTTGATCATCACCTCCTTGCCTGGCGTCAACGCTTCAAGATCAACATCGGGGCTAACGCTGACCCGCATCTTGCGACCGGCGGTAAAGATGTCCGCGGTGTGCTCCTCACGCGCCGCGAGGAAGACTGCAAAGCTGGCCGGAGGCTGTGCCAGACGATCAACTTCATTTTTCAAGGACACGATCTGGTCCCGCGCCTCGCGCAGCGTGGCAGCAAGGCGTTCGTTGTTGGCGGCGGTGGTCCGGGCGTCAGAGCGGGCGTCGGCCAGCCGGCGCTCGAGCATCGCGATGTCGTGCGGATGCGAGGAAACCCGATCCCGTAGCCGATCGAGCTCGTCTCTGAGCGCACCAATCTGGGCTACCAGAGACTCGCGGTCCTCATACGCACCGCGATCATGGATAGGTCCGGTCATGACGCACCTCCTGCCAAGACCCTACCCGGGCTGGCTGCGCGGTCCCTTGTAATCGTTCCCGTACGCGCCGCGTGCTGGGCGACGTTTGCGTAACGGTGCTGTGAAACCTGGTGCCAGTCGCCGAGCTGTGATCACAAATCCAGTGTGGCCTACCATATCGTGCCGCGGCCGTACTGCCAGCCCCTCCGCGTGCCAGGCTCGGACCAATGACTCCGTGGCCTCGGGCTCGGTAAAGCCGCCGTGAACGCGCAGAGTCTCCACCGTCTCAGCGAGCTGGGTGGTGGTCGCGACGTAGGCGCAAAAGACGCCGCCTGGGACGAGCGACTCGGCCAGCGCTGCGACGCACTCCCACGGCGCGAGCATGTCGAGGACCACACGGTCGAGGGGTCCTTCGGCGTGGTATTCGAGCAGATCGGCCACCCGTAGATCCCAGCTGGACGGGCTTGCTCCGAAGAAGTTCTCGACATTCCGCTGGGCGATGGTTGCGAAATCCGCCCGTCGTTCGTAGGAGATCAACCGTCCGCTGGGACCGATCGCACGTAGCAGGCTGCAGGTCAGCGCGCCGGATCCCGCGCCAGCCTCCAGCACCCGGGCGCCAGGGAAGATGTCGGCACTCATCAAGATCTGGGCGGCGTCCTTCGGGTACACCACTGCCGCGCCACGCGGCATAGTCACGGTGAACTCATTGAGCAGCGGCCTCATGGCCAAGAACTGGGCGCCGGCACTGGAGCTCACGACGATCCCCTCTGGCTGCGCGATGAGGTCGTCGTGATTGACCGCGCCCTTGGCAGTATGGAACTTCCCGCCCGCAGCAAGGGCGATCGAATGCCGCCGCCCCTTTGGATCCGTGAGGGTGATCCGCTCCCCCGCCTCGAATGGTCCCAACCGGACGCCGGACAGCTGGATCTGATCAGCCATTGCTGATACCGAAGAAGCCCAGCTGCATGCCGGGGCCATAGGATCCGCCGCTCATCTCCACGCCACGCCGCACGAAGACATGCTCCTCCGACTGGCTGATCGGCAGCACGATCAGGTCGAGAGCCGCCTGCTTCTGCAGCGCGGCCAGCTGATTGTCTGCGGTCTCGGCATCCGTGGTAGCCCGGAACTCGGTTTCGATGGTCCGTACGGTCGACGCGACGGCTGGCAGCGGCGCATCGAGATAGGGCTGCAGCCATGCCAGAGCTGTCGCCGTCCAGGCCTTCCGGTCGACGAGATTCAGGTCCGCGTTCAGATCGCCAGGCCTGAGTTGCACGCTCAGCCCTCCGGTGTTCTCCAGCCGCCCCCGGATCTGAGTGGCGAGGTCCTGGCCATTGGGCATGGACGCGTCGTAGCCCAGAGTGAGATTGATTCGGCTCTTCCAAGTGACTTTAGGTTTGGCCTTTCCGCCGAGCGGAAATGCAGAGGTATGTCCGTCCACACCGTTCGGAACGATGGAATCGGAGGTGCGGTCCCGCTGCAAGGCCACCGCGATCGCCTGCCGCAGCGCCTTGTTCGACCGCATGGGCGACGTTGGTGACCATTGAAGCTGCAGCACCCGCGCGCCGCCCAGCACGTTCTGGGTAAAGCCGTTGACGGTTTCATGATTGGTGTTCTGGACTATTTGCTGGCTGAATCGGGTGACCGCTGGCGTATCCAGACCCCTCCAGACCACGTCGACGGCGCCCTTGGTCATGGCGTCCTCAATCGTGGGCGAGTCAGCCACACTGCGGTACACCAGGTCCGGAAGCTGGGCGGGGTTACGCCCGACGTAGTCCTCGTAGCGGCTGAGCTGCAGCTGGTTTCCGGTGTACTTGTTCACCGCGAAGGGGCCCGACCCCACGATGGGATCATTCAGGTCCTGCACCCGGTCCGCGTCGTAGACCTCCTCGTCGACGATCGATGCCGCGGGAGAGGCCAGCGCCCAGCCGAACTGAGTGTCGGGCCTACTCAGCACGAATCGTATGGTCTTCTGATCCGGCGTCTGGATCCTTCGGAACGAGGACAGCGCGACAGCTGACGAGCCCGGAACCTTGAGCCTCGCAGCCCGCTCGATGCTGAACTTCACATCGCTGGAGGTCAGCGGATGCCCGTTGTGGAACGCCAGCTTCTCGTTGAGGGTGCAGGTGTAGGTCGTCGAGGAAGTGAACAAGCAGTCCCGCGCCGCGTCCGGCTTCAGTACCGAGCCTCCGGGATCGGCCGTCATCAGCCGCTGGAAGACGTTGAGCGCGAGCACTGTTGATGCGGCATCGGTGATGGCGGCTGGATCGGTGACACGGATCTGGTCGGTGGACATCACGGTGAACGGTCGCGGCGTCGAGCTCGCGGTAGGCGTTGGCGCCGGTCGCTCCCCGGGCGTTCGGCAGCCACCGAGAAGCAGCAGCACGGCGGCTCCGGCCAGCACACCGCGCGCCAGATTGTTAACTCGCATTGACCTGCTCCAGCAATCTCGCCACAGCATCCGCATCCAGGTCAGCAAGAGACGGTACCTGGAGCCGGCGCGGAGCCTTCGGGATCTCCACGCGGTTGGGTACGGCGACCACCAACGCACCGGCAGCGTTACCCGCGCGGCAGCCAGTCTCGGAGTCTTCGAGGACCACACAATGCCGAGCAGCGACCCCGAGAGCCGTGCACGCCTTCTCGTAAGGCTCTGGGTGTGGCTTGCCCCTGCTGACTTCGTCGCCGGCAACCGATACCTGGAAGGTTCCCTCAGGCAGCTGGCTGAGAGCCGCATCCAAGAGCACCCGGTACGACGCTGACACCAGCGCGCAAGGAACACCCGCCGCCGCGAAGGAGTCGAGCAGCTCGATCGCGCCGGGGCGCCAGACGATCGGGTTCTGACGGATGTGGCCGACGACGGCGGCAAGCAGCTGTTCCACCACCCACGCCGGGCTGAGATCCACTCGGCCAATGGCATTCAAGATGTAGGAGCCGGAGTCCAGCAGGGAGTTGCCGACCAACTGCTCGGCATCCTCGTCCGACCAGGTGCCTCCCAACTGGTGGATCAGGTCATACTCGGCGGCGATCCAGAGCGGCTCCGTATCGGCCAGCGTGCCGTCGAAATCCCACAGGGCAGCCGCCAGCGTTGAGGTTGTCGTGTCGCTCATGGCGCGGCCATTCTTCCTCACCGCACCGAGGAATCGCGAACTCGCTCATGATCACGCCGCCGGCCGCCTCCCTGGTAGGCCTTCCGGCACCGGTCAGCGAGCGTTGAAGTACTTGGCCTCGGGGTGGTGCACGATCAGCGCGTCAGTCGACTGCTCCGGATGCAGCTGCAGCTCCTCTGACAACTCAACGCCGATCCGCTGTGGGCGGAGCAGTGCGACCAGCTTCCGCCGGTCGTCAAGTTCCGGACATGCCGGATAGCCGAAGGAATATCGGGAGCCTCGGTAAGCCTGGTCACGGATCATGTCATCCATCGGACCGTCATCACGGGCGAAGCCAAGGTCGGCCCGCACCCGGGCGTGCCACATCTCGGCCAGTGCCTCGGTCAGCTGAACACTGAGCCCGTGCAGCTCCAGATAGTCCCGGTAGGCGTTCTGCTCGAACAGGCTGGCAGTCACCTTTGCGACCTGCGACCCCATCGTCACCAGATGGAACGCCACGATGTCCGGACCCTTGAGATCGGCTAACGGCCGGTCACGGAAGAAGTCGGCGAGGCAGAGGAAGCGCCCGCGGGTCTGTCGTGGGAACTCGTAGCGGTGCAGCTCTGCGGCCGGGTCGGACGCGTCGCCTCCAGGACGGAGCACCACGAGCTCGTTGCCTTCGCTGTAGCAGGGCCAGTATCCGTAGACGACCGCGAACTCCGCGATTGCGTCGGTCTGGATGCGGTCCAGCCAAGCGCGCAGCCGGGGTCGACCCTCGGTTTCCACGAGCTCTTCGTACGACAGCCCGTTCCGGGTGCCCTTCAGGCCCCATTGGCCCATGAAGGTGGCGCGCTCGTCGAGGTAGGCCGCGACATCGGCCAGCGAGATGCCTTTGACAATGCGGTCGCCCCAAAACGGCGGGGTCGGCACGTCAATGTCGACTGCGACGTCGGAACGCCGCGGCGTTTCGGTCTCGATCCGCTCCTCGACCATGGTCGCGCCGCGAGCCTTCACCCGCCGCTCCCGAGGAGCCGGCAGCGCGGCACCCTCCTCGCCGCGCTTCACCGCCATCAGCGCGTCCATCAGACGAAGCCCTTCAAAGGCATCCCGGGCATACCGCACTTCGCCAGCGAATACCTGACGCAGATCTTGCTCGACGTACGCGCGAGTCAGCGCTGCTCCGCCGAGGAAGACCGGATACGCCGTCGCAATGCCGCGCCGGTTGAGCTCTTCCAGGTTCTCCTTCATAACGACCGTGGACTTCACCAGCAGCCCCGACATGCCGATCGCGTCGGCGTGGTACTCCTCTGCTGCGTCGATGATCGTGCCGATCGGCTGCTTGATACCGAGATTCACCACGGTGTAGCCGTTGTTGGTGAGGATGATGTCGACCAAGTTCTTGCCGATGTCGTGAACGTCACCCTTCACGGTTGCCAGCACGATGGTGCCTTTGCCGCGAGCATCGGTCTTCTCCAGGTGCGGCTCCAGATGGGCAACTGCGGCTTTCATTACCTCGGCAGACTGCAGCACGAACGGCAGCTGCATCTGGCCGGACCCGAAGAGTTCCCCGACTACCCGCATGCCGGCTAGCAGGTCGGAATTGATGATCTCCATGGCAGGCTTGCCCTCGGCAAGCGCCGCATCAAGATCATCAGACAGTCCCTTGGCCTCGCCGTCGATGATGCGGCGCTGCAGTCGTTCGCTGACCGGGAGCTTGAGCAGCTCCGCGGCACGCTCGGCCTTGGTGTCGGCTGTGGTCACGCCCTCGAAGAGCTCGAGGAAGCGTTGCAGCGGGTCGTAGGCGGGCTCGTCGGCGGTGGCAGCGCGGCGCCGATCGTAGACCATGTCGAGCGCCACTTCGCGTTGCTCGTCCGGGATCCGGGCCATGGGAATGATCTTGGCGGCGTGGACGATGGCCGAGTCCAGGCCGGCCTCGATGCATTCGTTGAGAAACACCGAATTGAGCACCACTCGAGCGGCTGGGTTGAGACCGAAGGAGACATTGGACAGCCCGAGCGTCGTTTGGACGTCTGGGAAGAGCCGCTTGACCTCGCGTATCGCATCGATCGTCTCGATACCGTCCCGGCGAGTCTCCTCTTGCCCAGTGGCGATGGGGAAGGTGAGGCAGTCGACGATGATGTCGCTCTGACGGAGTCCCCAGTTCTCGGTGATGTCGGTGATCGCACGCTGCGCGACGCGTACCTTCCACTCCGCCGTACGCGCCTGGCCTTCCTCGTCGATAGTCAAAACGATCAC
>DASRJV010000199.1:0-9257 GCA_035649295.1 Propionibacteriaceae bacterium | reverse complement strand
AACAAAGGATGACCTACTCGTCAGGGTCCGGACTGTTGTCCTTGGGCGCCTTGGCGCTTCTGGTTTCACTGGCGCTATCGACACCGGCTGTTGTCTTGGCAGCAGCCGAGTTGATTTTCACGGATTGGCTTTTGATCTGTTGGAAGTTGCCCAAATAGGCCCCATAAACAGAGGGATTATTCGGGATTCGAAGCATGACCTCGTTGCTTTCCCGCAGGCTGGTCAGGGTGAGGTTCTGCGAGGTGGCGTAGACGAGTTGCTGACCTGCAACGCCCTGATATGTGCCGTCGATCAAGATCAGCTTGTTGTGTACGTAGAAACCCTTCTTAGGACGGGTGTTCCAGGTGTCAATGTCGCCGTCTAGAAGCTCAGCAGTTACTTCGGGATAGATAGTGTCCTGGCCTCCGGGACCATCGGGATAGATCACCTCGACCTTGCAGCCTGCCTTCTTGAGAGCCGAGAGCTTCTCTGCCAGGTAAAGACGGGCACTCGTCCAGAAGTAGGTCGAGAGCCTGATCGTGCTAGGGCAGCTGACATCGTTGAGAATGTTATAGAGCGTGTCCGAGTTCTTGGTGGAGCCCGCCCGTGGGAAGAAGTACTCCTTGAGGTTCCCGCTCTCCACGGTGTGGTAGTAGTCGGTGTTCGTCCTGTCAGGCAGCATGTCGTTGAAGTTGTCGACGTTCGCGTCGTAGAGGGTCTTGTCGCCGACGGTCGTGTAGGTGTTGTTCCAGGACTTGCTGACGCCCGTCTCGGCTGGGTTCGCCGAGGAGTTCATTGACACATGTGTCGCGCCGCCAGTGCGGGAGAACAAGTAGAGCTTGGAGTGAATGAAGGAGTCCCTATTTGCCATGCAGCTGAACTTGCAGGTCCGGAGGTAGCTGCCATCGCTCGTGCCTGTGCCGAGGAAGCTCCTCAATCGCCTGATTTGATCAGTCTCGGTGTGGCTGTCAATCAGTAGCCGCACCTGGGCGCCCCGCCTCTTGGCGGCGATCAGAGCGTCTGCCACGGGCTTGTAGTCGAAGGAATAAGCCACAACCCGGATGATGGAGCCGGCTGGAACGTTGTTCACCGCGGCAATGATCTGATCCATGAGAGCTGTCTGCTGGCTGCGCGATCCATTTGGATCATTGAAGGCTGCACCGGCCGTCGGCATGTACGCCGCCTGCGCCGGCGGCACGATGACAGCGCCAAGCGCCAGGACCACGAGTGCAACAAAGGCTCGGACGAGCTTCCTCATAAAGAACTGAACCCCCGATTCAGTGATAGAAAGCAGGCCCGCGATCCCATCCCCTGGTCTCTCGGCCCGCCTTGAAGCAGCCCGCACGCTAACACGCGTTACCGACGCCAATCCGGCGAAAATTGAAGCTCATGGGCCCCCTGTGGACGACACGCGGCGGGCGATGCCAAGTTGTGATCAGACCTGTGGAGAACGGCTTAGGTAACAGGCTGATAACGTCCGGAAGTGAAGCAATACTGGCTGCGTGAAGGCGTTCTGGGTATTGCCAGCCGCCATGGTTCTGATGGCGTGCAACGCCGGCGAGCCGGCAACCGCTCCACAGGCCTCGGCACCCACCACTACGGTCGTGTCAGCTCAGACGCAGTCCCCCTCCGCACCGGCAGCTCGGCCAAGCGCCACTGCGGCGCCCAAACCGACCAAGAAGCCCAAGCCGCCGCACCCGATCTCGATGCAGGCCTTGATCAACAAGAAGTACGACGGCCGCAACCTCAAGCTAGGTCGGCTGCTAGCCGACTACGGCGCGTACAAGCGCTACATGATCACCTACCGCGGTGACGGGCTGACCATTTCGGGTGTCATGAATGTCCCGGACGGCAGGGGACCGTTTCCAGTCCTGGTGCTCAACCATGGATACATCGATCCCGACACCTACTTCCCGGGCCAGGGCATGCCGCGCGAACACGACTACCTCGCCCGGCACGGGTATGTCGTGCTGCACACGGACTATCGAGGTCATGCATCCTCAGACAACGACAAGAACGTGGATTACGAACTCCGATTGCCGTACGCGGTTGACACCATCAACGCGGTCAAGGCAGTCAAGTCCTCGAAGCTGAAGTTTCTGGACAAAGATCGCGTCGGCTGGCTGGGACGCTCTATGGGCGGCGGTGTCACCTTGACCGCGCTGGTGGCCCAACCGGGTCTCGTTGACGCCGCTGTCATCTACGCCTCCGTGAGCTCGCTGGCCGCGGACAACTGGAAGCAGTTCTCTCGAAGGTCGGATGATCGATCCAGGACCAACCGGCGAATGGCCCGCAGCTACGGGCTGCCAGACAAATCGCCCGGGTTCTGGCGCGAGGCCTCGCCGCGGCCCTACTTCGATCGGGTGACAGAGCCGCTGCTGGTGCACCACGGCATTCAAGACGACACCTGTCCGATCCGCTGGTCAGAATCGACAGTCAAGGCCCTCAAAGCGGAGGACAAAGACGTCACTTTCGTCAGGTACCGCGGGGAAGGCCATACATTCGAGCGCCAGTGGCAGCGCTCGATTGAGCGGACTGTGTCCTTCTTCGACAAGCACTTGGACTAGCCGAGCGAGTCCCGCATCGGGATCAGTTTGGCGTTCGACTCCGCGAGCTCCGCTGCGGGGTCAGATCCGGCAACGATGCCACAGCCGGCGAAGATCCGTATTTGACGAGGATCGGTTTCGCTGAGCTGACCACAACGGAGGGCGATCGCCCATTCGCCATCCCCATTGGCGTCGATCCAGCCCACCGGGCCGGCGTAACGCTCCCGATCCAGATGCTCCAGCTCAGCAATCAACGATCGGGCACTGTCGGTAGGCGTCCCGCAGACCGCAGCGGTGGGGTGCAGTGCCGCGGCAAGTGCCAGAGAAGCTACGCCCTGGTCAGCCACGCCAGTGATGTCAGTCGCCAGGTGCAACACATTGGGCAGCTGAAGCACATAAGGCGCATCGGGGACATTCATGCCGGAGCAGAACGGACTCAGTGCTCGCGCCACCGAGCGAACCGCGTACTCGTGCTCCTCCAGATCCTTGCTCGACTGAGCCAGCGCCGCCGCAAGGTTGAGATCATGATCCTCATCACTGGACCGCCGGATGGTGCCGGCCAATACCCGGGAGGTGGCGAGACCGGCCTCGCGCTTCACCAGCATCTCCGGGGTGGCTCCGACCAGACCGTCGACCAAATAGGTCCAGCACTGGGCGTAGTTCTCCGCCAGCCTGGCGGCAACCCATCGCAAGTCGATGTCGTCGTCGGCGAAGGCCAGCAGGTCCCGAGCGAGCACCACCTTCTCCAGCTGTCCGTCGCCGATGCGGCGTACGGCCTCAGCGACAACGGCCTCCCACTCTGGTCCGCTCAGCCCGCCATCACCGAAGGTGACGTTCCGCGGCCGCTCGGCTGGGATTGGCCGGCTGGATTCGACTCCGTCCCCAGCGGTGGACCGAATCTCGGTAACCCATGACTGGCCGTTGCGGCGGCCCACGACTGTCCGCGGCACGATCAGGCTCGACCGGCCGGCTGAGTTGGCCGGATCGAACACGAAGCTGCCGTACGCCATCAGGCCTGCACCCGCGGTTGGGCGGTCCAGCGCGGCGGTCACCTCGACTTGAGCGGCCAACTCCGACCACCACTCGGCCGCCTCGGAAATGCTGGTTGGCTTGAGCCGAACCACCTCTCCC
Organism: Propionibacteriaceae bacterium; assembly: GCA_035649295.1. GTDB lineage: Bacteria > Actinomycetota > Actinomycetes > Propionibacteriales > Propionibacteriaceae > Microlunatus. The sequence continues at coordinate 5,601 of DASRJV010000199.1, read as the reverse complement.
CAGCCAACTAGGCCGTCACCATGGCGCAGCCAGACGTAGCAGTCTTTTGGCGGAAGCAGGGCCAACAGAGAACCCGGATCCTCGATCGCATGCGTTCGCACGTGGAGCCGCGGCGGAACCGGAGCCGACGAGGTCACGGGGCACAGCGTAACTGTGCGCTGCGATGCGACCAATCTGGCCGGCGCTCGGGGCCTGATTTGTGATCGTTTTCACAAGGTGCTTACTCGCTTGCGCCCGAGCCTCGCGAACGGTGCGTACAGCTGCCCGAACGCCTTGATAGCGCTAGCGCTTGCGCTGCTTCGCGGCCGCCGACGCCTCCGCGCGCTGTTTCTTCTGGGCCTCCAACTGTTTTTGCTGCTCGGCCTGGCGCGCCCGAAGGGCTTCTGCGTCCATGGAGTTGAGCAAGATGGTGGCCGCGATTGCTGCAATCCCCAGCGACCAGAACGGCGACAAGCCGAGCAGCATGGGCGCCGTTGTCAGCAGGCAAACGTCGAAGCCGCGGAACAGGTTGGTCACCAGGCCTGGAGGGAACGCCCCAGCTTGGCTGGCGACCATGGGGGCGCCGAAGTCCACGCCTTTCGCCTGGGTCCAGCGCACAGCCGCAAGCAATCCAGCCGCCGCTGTGGCAACGGCCATCATGGATGCGTCGGGCACCGTCCGCTGGACGGCCCCGTCGCCGAACCCGAGGTAGGCGGGAGTGGTCGCCACAGCCCAGATCGCTGCCAAGATGGCAGGCACGGCGATCGAGGCGAGCTTGATCCGGGCAAGGGAGAACGGCAAGCAGCGAGCCAACCCACCGGTGCGCGTCAGCACCCGAAGGCCGCCGAGTAGCGGGATGGTTGCCCCGAAGAGGGCGAGTGCCGCAAAGACGGGGGTGAGCGTGCTCATCCCAAGCGCATCGGCGGCGTACGGAATAACAATCGTTCCGGCCAGCACGACCATGGGCTGTGGGAACCGCCACAGTCGCTGCCATTCCCGCCAGACGAGGGCCTCAAGTCCCAATCCCTTGCCGCGCCTGGGGTGCACGTGACCGCGCTCTATGGCGCGCCGCTCGACAACGATGTCGCGCGCAAGGCCAATGTCGAGCGCGAAGAAAGCCCCGGAAATGCCGCTCACCAAAGCCCCGCCGCTCACCAGCCTGGTCCGCCGAATACGATTCAGCCGAAGCCCGGCCAGCACTGCACTGACCAGCAGCACCAGCGCCGAGGCGACGATCATGATTACGCCGAGCTCGATGCCGACGTTGTCCAGCAGGCCTGCGCTGAACCACCCGGCCGCGACCCCCACCACACTGAAGAGGGCACCGACGCCCAGGACGCCGAAGACATAGGCCGCTAGGCGTGCCAGGACGTGCCGTTCGACGCCCTGCTGGGCAGCAGCGAACGCGACCGATGCGGCAGCCGAGAGTGCCGTGGCACCCGACCACACCAACACTTCGACCATCCCCGACCCGGTCAGTGCCGAGACCAACGCACCGACTACTCCGCCGCCCAGAAATGCCGCCAGCACGGCGCCGACCAGACGGGAGCGAAGCAGCTTGGCACGTGAGATCGGCGCATCAAGCAGCCAGAAACCCTCGGCCGCCGACGCCAGGACCGGCCCGAACAGCCGACTGGTCGCCAGCGCGATCGCCACTGTGGCTGCGAACGCCGCCCAAGGCAAGATGGCCCGAGCTGAGAGACACGACGCCGACGAGCACTGCGCGATCGTGCGCTGCGCCTTCAAGACCACATTGACCACCATGGCGCCGATCATCACTGCGCCGAATACCGCGACGTAGGCGTCACTCATCGCCTGAAGCACGTTGCGAGTCGCCCTGCCGGCGCGCCAGTCCTTGAGCAGCCGCTTCAGCTCACGAGGACTTGCGGGAGTCAGCGCTCTCGGCTCGGGCGCCTCGTGGTAGGCGAAGTCATCAGCGCCCGCTTCCAAACTGCTCATCCGCGCGGCGCTCCGAGCTGGATCACCCGGGTGGCGACGCTGTCCACCAGCTCCGGCTCGTGGCTGGCGAAGACGATTGCCAGACCCTTCTGTCGCTCGGACTTCAACCGTTGTGACAGCCAGGTCAGACCTTCCGAGTCGAGCCGCTGCTCGGGCTCATCCAAGATCAACAACTTGCGGGGGCGTACAAACGCGGTGGCCAGTGCCAGCCGGCGGCGCTGACCCGAGGAAAGAGTGCCGGGCAGCTGACCCGATTGCGGAACAAGCTGGACCTCTTCCAGCACGTCATCGACCAGTTCGTCTGGATCCGCGATCCCGTGCGCACGGGCCAGCAGGTCCAGATGCTCGACCACACTCAGGTCAGGAAAGAAGTCGAGATCATCAATGACTGTGGCGACGTCGCGCCTGATCTCCGGCGAGGTCTCCGACATGGGATTGCCGCACACCTGGACGTTGCCATCGTCTGGCCGGTCTGCACCGACCAGGCAGCGCAGCAGCGTTGACTTGCCGGCCCCGTTGCGGCCCGTGAGCGCGATCGCCTCTCCGGTCCGCACCTCCAGGTTGAACTTGTCGAAGATGGTGTTTGGCCCGAAGGCCCGGCGCAGGCCGGTGACCTTGAGGATCGTCGTGCGTTTGGCCATGGAGGCGATTCTCCCCCTTCCTGGCAAGAGATCCGGACGAATCTCTCTTCGGCGGGCTACGGCGCAGGTGCTGGATGCCGACAATGGCAATGCGGCTCACCAATCCCGAAGTGCTTGCGGCTACGAATCAGGCGAGACAGGTATCTGTCGCCACGACTCGCCCCAGGGAGAAGCGCCGATGACCATGATCTCCAGCATCGCCAGCGTGTTGCCGCAAACGTCCTGAGCGAGCGCCGCCGAACGTGAGAACGTCGATCTTGTGAACGTCTCATCGTTGCCACCGAATTCTGGGGGTCAGCCCTCAGGATCCGGGCGGCAGCGCGAAGCGTCCAGTGGTCGCGAAGCTGAGGCTGCGCGTCTCGCCGAGCTGATGACGCTCTGCTCCCGAGGCCATGAAGACGCATTCACCGAGCTGTACGACCTCACCTCGCAGCGCATCTACGGCATCATCCTGCGAGTCCTGCGCTCCCCCGACCACGCAGCCGAGGTGACCCAGGAGGTCTATGTGGAGGTGTGGCGGCAGTCGGCACGCTACTCATCCGGCAAGGGCAGCGTCATAGCCTGGATGACTACCATGGCGCATCGGCGGGCTGTCGATCGGGTGAGATCGGTGTCCAGTGAGATGGCCAGGGACGAGCGATATGCCTTCCACAGCGGCGATCGAGAGATCGACGAAGTATGGGACGGGGTGGAGCAGCGACTCGATATTGAGAGGGTAAGGAAGGGAATGGCGTCGTTGACAGCGATTCAGCGGGAGGCGCTGACGCTTGCCTATTTCGGCGGCTATACCCAAAGCCAGGTAGCACAGCTGTTGAAGCTGCCGCTCGGCACCGTCAAAACCAGAATCCGCGACGGCCTGATCGGGCTCCGAGATGCGTTGGGGGTGGAAGCATGAGCGAGATCCACGGCGCGGTGGGGGCCTATGTAGTCAATGCGCTCGACCCTGATGAGTTGGAGGAGTTCGAGGCGCACCTGGCCGTATGCCCAACCTGCAGCCGCGAGGTTGTCGAGTTCGGTGAGACGGCGGCCGAGTTGTCTCTGCTGACGAGTGCGTCTCCGCCGCCAGCGGCGCTGCGCGGATCGATCCTGTCTGCCATCTCCGAGGTGAGACCACTGCCGCCGGAGCCTCCAGCCGAGCCTGCGCATGCAGAGCCGACCGGTAATGGAACCCAGACAATTACGGCCGACCTCAGGCATGCGGTTGATGAGCTGGCGCTGCGTCGGCAACAACGGCGTACCCGGGTCCTCAGCGTCCTCGTGGCCGCAGTCGTGGCAGCGGCGGTCGCCTTGGGTGGTGTCGTTTACACCCTGGTCCAGTCACGGCAGGCGCAGGTGGCTCAGCAAGCGGCAGAGACTGAGCTGCTCACCGCACCCGACGTGCAGACCTATACCGCCACAATGAAGGACGGCGGCCAGATCTCCTTCGTCGTCTCCAAGAGCCTGAACCGCGCACTCTTCATCGGCAAGGATCTGCCGGCTGTCGGCTCCGATCGGAGGTATCAGCTGTGGACTCTCGAGGGTGAACGGCCAATCCCGGACAACCTGGTGGCCGGTGGCGGCGATCGTAAGGAGTTCTTCCGGGAGACCCTCAGTGGGGTGACTGGCCTCGCGGTCAGTATTGAGGCTGCCGGTGGAGCCCAACAGCCAACGCCATCAACCATCCAGACAGTTACTCCGTTGTCCAGCTGACGCCGCTGCGGGTGGAGGCAGCAGACCGTCAGGTGTCAGTGGGGCATGGCAGGCTGTCCGTGTGCCTGACGCTGACTTCGGTTCGGCTCGCGCCACGCTCGACAAGCGGCGTGGGGACGTCGCCGCGATGTTCGACCGCGTGGCGGCACGCTATGACCTCGCCAACGATGTGCTCTCGCTCGGCCAGGACCGAGCCTGGCGCCGACAGGTGGTGCAGGCCGTCGATCCACACCCTGGGCAACTGATCTTGGATGTGGCGGCGGGCACCGGCACCTCAAGTGAGCCGTTCGCCGAACGCGGGGCGATAGTCATCCCGAGCGATCTGTCCTTTGGCATGCTGCTGGTCGGCAAGCAACGCCGACCGAGTTTGAGCTTCGTCGCGGCCGACGCACTTCAGCTGCCGTACGCCGACGCCAGCTTTGACGCGGTCACCATCTCATTCGGGCTCCGCAACGTCGAGGACACGGCAGCCGCACTGAGCGAGATGCGGCGGGTGATCAAGCCGGGCGGCGCACTTGTGGTCTGCGAGTTCTCCACGCCCACCTGGGGACCGTTCCGTACCCTCTACTCCGACTACCTTGTCGCTGCGCTGCCCCGGATCGCGACTCTGGTCTCCTCGAATCCCGCGGCGTATCAGTATCTGGCGGAGTCGATCCAAGCCTGGCCCGACCAGCAGAGATTGGCGACCATGATCGAAAAGGCCGGCTGGCGTGATGTGGAATGGCGTAATCTGTCCGGCGGCATCGTCGCTCTGCATAGAGCCAGGTCATGATGAACCTGGAGGCAACGGCAGTAACGGCGCCACCGGAGACGATTTTGCTCGACGCCTACGCCGCGCGCAGCTGCCCGGTCAAGACCCAGAATGCCTTCAATCCCACTGTGGCTGTGCAAACACCTGCCGACGGGGACCCGGTCGAGCCCAGCGATGCGCTTGCCGAGCTGTTCGACGGTGGTGCCCAGTTCGAGGATGCGGTACTCGAGCAGCTGATCACGGCCTGCCAAGGAGTAGTTGTCGATCTTCGGCCGCTGTCCTCCGAGGACCCCGAGGCGCAGATGGCAGCCTGTGTCCGGGCCATGAGCTCCGGCGCTCAGGTGATCATCGGTGGTTACTTGCCCGTTGATCTTCCCGGTCACCGGGTGGGCTCGCCCGACCTGCTGATCCGGGGCGTCGATCGGCCAGACCGCTCACCCGCGTACCACCCCGTGGAAGTGAAATGGCACAGGATCATCGCGCGATCTCGGCCGCCCGACGGCGACGCCGAAGAGCCGCACGAGTTGCGCTACTCGACCTTGACCGATCCCAGAGCTGAAGCGGCCTCCGGCATCTCCGGGT
>DASRJV010000198.1:0-2078 GCA_035649295.1 Propionibacteriaceae bacterium | reverse complement strand
ACGGCGATCACGGCCCGCGCGGCACTCGCACTCGCCAGTGGCGGCTCTATCCAACCGGTACCGTCTGGCGCAGGTACGCCCTCGCGCAACCGCGCCAAGTAGCTGCCGATCATCCCGCTGGTTACCTGCGACGGATCGGTGATGCCTTGGTCTGCGAGGTAGCTCGCGTAGCGGCGCAGGTCGCGACCATATGCTCCGACGGTGTGCCGGGACATGCCTCGCTCCACCGTCAGATGGTCAAGGTAAGTCTGGATGAGTCCCAGCATGGTCGGAGCGTCAGCCGAGGACGTCTGCCAGCTCCAGGTGCTCAAGCCCGTGGGCCTGGGCGACTGGGCCGCTGATGATCGCGCCTTCGTGAGTGTTGAGTCCGAGTGCGAGCGCGGGGTCGGCCTTGAGCGCCACACGCCAGCCGTTCTTGGCAAGACTCAGCGCGTACGGCAGCGTGACGTTTGTCAGGGCGTAGGTCGAGGTGTTAGGCACGGCCCCCGGCATATTGGCCACGCAGTAGAACACCGAGTTGTGTACCCGGAAGGTCGGATCGGCATGAGTTGTCGGCCGGCTGTCCTCGAAGCAGCCGCCTTGGTCGATGGCGATATCGACGAGCACGCTGCCAGGTCGCATTCGGGAGACGAGTTCGTTGCTGATCAAGGTCGGCGCCTTGGCTCCCGGGACCAGCACGGCGCCGATCACCAGATCGGCGTCAAGCACAGCGCGCTCGACCTCGTACGCATTGGAGGCGATGGTCTGCAGATGCCCCTGGTAGATCCGGTCAGCCTCCCGCAGTTTGTCGATGTTGCGGTCCAGCAGTAGCACCTCGGCCTGCATACCGAGTGCGATCGCCGCCGCGTTCATGCCCGACACACCGGCACCGATTACCACCACCTTTGCGGCATATACGCCAGAGACACCGCCCATCAGGGTGCCCCGACCGCCGCCTTGCCGCATCAGGTGATAGGCCCCGACCTGAGGCGCCAGACGACCGGCTACCTCGCTCATCGGAGCCAGCAGCGGCAAGGTGCCATTGCTCAGCTGCACCGTCTCGTACGCGATGCCGGTGACCTTCTTGTCGAGCAGCGCCAAGGTGCAGTCCCGGCTGGCTGCCAGATGCAGGTAGGTGAACAGCACCTGGCCCGGCTGCATCCGGTCGTACTCGACAGGGATCGGCTCCTTGACCTTCAAGATCAGCTCTCCCTGCTGCCACACCTCGTCAGGGCTGGCAGCGATTGTTGCCCCGGCCACCGCGAATTCGCCATCGGTGATTGATGATCCGGTGCCGGCGCCGGACTCGACGATCACCTCATGGCCGTGCCTTGTGAACTCGTTCACACCGGCTGGTGTGATGGCGACCCGATATTCATGGTTTTTGACCTCGCTGGGCACGCCGATTCTCATTGATCCTCCTGACGTGGGTGTCAGCTTGATCATGCCACGCACGACGGCGTGACACTCAGCTGATCAGCTCGCCAACGCCTGTGATGGGCTTGCCGCACGCCAAAGGATTTGGGCACATGCCCAGCTCGGGCGGCTGCCCAGACCAGACAGCACCATGTCGAACCGGACACATCGGCCCAGAATTTCAACGAGCGGAGCTAGATTCCCTCGGTCGCCATCACCTCATGAGCTTGCCAGGCGGCACTGGCGGGGCGGAGGCTCACGAAAGCGTCTCGCTCTCGCGCCGTCCACGCAGCCAGTACACCCGAGACAACAGTCGGGTTATGCAAGCGGCCATCGAGAACTGCGTCGACGAGGTCATCTAGAGACGCCCACACGGTGTCCATGTGTGCCTCTTCGCCCTCGCGGATGAAACCGTCCGGAGGATCGACGGCCACCAGGTCGCGGGCGAGATAGATGCGCAGTGATTCGCCAAGGATTCCCGGCGAGGTGAACAGATCCACGAGTACGGCCCAGCGTTGAGCGGCGAGTCCCACTTCCTCTGCCAGCTCACGCTGAATTGCCTCCAGGTAATCCTCGCCTGCCACGCTGAGCAGTCCTGCGGGCGGCTCGATCAGGCGGTGGCGTGCCGGATGCCGGTATTGCCGGACCAGAGCGACTCGGCCATGATCATCGAGCGCGATTGC
>DASRJV010000197.1:0-8454 GCA_035649295.1 Propionibacteriaceae bacterium | reverse complement strand
GGAGGTGGGTGAGGTCGACGATCTGCACACCTTCTCGATTTCCCTGGAACCGCATGAGGGCAGGTCGCTGCTGGTGCTGTGCCCGGGTGACCACCTGGCCAAGTCCCATCCGCGGGCGGCCGACCTGCCCAGCGTACGAGGTGAGGTGGCCTGAGGAACCGCCCTTGCCAGGCGACAATGTCCGACCACTGCCGACTTTTCAACGCAGGATGCGGTCAAGCATGGGCTAAATTCCGACCGGTGACGAGTTTCAGGAGGTCTTGTCAGGATGCAGCAGGGTTGAACTGAGAACGCGTCGCCGTCGTCCTCATCGGTGAAGATGAGGTCGGGGCGAGGACGTGGGTGGCGGTGAGCCTGCAGACGACAGCGGGCCTGGGGTATGAAGGAGACTCGGTGGTCGGCGGACAGCGTGAGGCCGCGCTGCAAGAGCTGCACGACCGACACGCCAGTGAGCTGTGGCGGTTTGCAATGCGGCTGACGCATGATCGCCAGCTATCAGAGGACGTCGTCCAGGAGGTGCTGCTGAAGGCGTGGAAGGATCCCAGCCTCGGGCAGCGAGATGATGCCGCCGCGCGAGCCTGGCTCTTCACGGCATCTCGGAACCTGATCATCGACCGCTGGCGAAGCGCGGCCTCGCGGCACGAGCAACGGATGGAGGATGCGCCGGAGGAAAGCTCCGGGGATGCCACCAGCGTGGTACTCGATCGATGGTTGATTGCCGAAGCACTGGGCAGCCTCTCCGCGGAGCATCGCTCTGTGATCAACGCCGCCTACTACGAAGGCAGATCGGTGGCCGATATCTCGGCCCGGCTGCAGATTCCGGAGGGCACCGTCAAGTCGCGGCTGCACTACGGGCTCAGAACGCTCCGATTGGCACTACAGGAGAAAGGAGTGACTCGGCCGTGAATGCAATCCCCGACAAGTTCGCGCAGTGGGATGCCGCGTACGTGCTGGGCGCCCTGTCCCCTGCCGAGCGACGTGAGTTCGAGGAACATCTGTCGAGCTGTCACGACTGCCAGGCGGCTGTCTCGGAACTGGCTGCCCTGCCTGGTCTGCTGGCCCAGATCTCACCTGCGGACGCAGCGATGTTGTCTCTGGCGGACAACGGTTCGGCGGAATACACCGAGACGCCCGCGCTGAGCGCGGCACAGGCTGAGGTGATTGAGCATGGCCCGCCGCCCTCACTGCTGCCAGAGATGATCAAGAAAGTGCGGATGCGGCGACGCCGGATGGTGGCGGCAGTGGCGGGCATCGCGGCAGCGGTCGTCCTGGTGCTCGGCGGACTGGCGATCGGAATCGGGATGGTTCCCGTCCAGCCGGACCCGCAACGGGTCGCCTTCTCGCCGGTCGTACCCTCGGCAATTACCGCAGTCGCTGATGTCATTCCTGATAAAGAGGGCACCCAGATCAAGGTGGAATGTGTGTACGCCGAGGTCAGCGACCCGCGGCCGGGCGGTGCTCACGAGACCTATTCGATCTTCGTGGTGGACCGGGCAGGTCAGGCTGAGGAGATCAAGGATTGGCCGGCGACGCCGAACAAGCAGATGCGACCCAGTGGCACAACTCCCTTGAAGGTCTCCCAGATCGCTGACCTGGAGATTCGTGAGACTGCCACCAATGAGGTTCTGCTCCGAGCCTCGCTGAACTGACCGCGAGCCCCGACTCCTTCGTCGCTTGCCAAGGCAGACCGTAGGGTATTGCGTTGTGACGCGTCGCGGGTGGGTACTCTTCATCACACTCAGTGTGTGCTGGGGAATCCCGTACCTCTTCATCCGGATCGCGGTGGCCGATCTCGATCCGCTGATTGTCGCGTTCGGTCGTACTTCCATCGGTGCTCTGCTGCTGCTCCCGCTGGCTTTACGCGCAAGGGCGCTGAAGCCGTTGCTGCCGCACTGGAAGATTCTGCTGGTCTACACCGCGGTCGAGATCATTGGACCGTGGTGGCTGCTCGGACACGCGGAGACTCGCCTCAACAGCTCGACGACTGGCTTGATCATCGCTGCCGTTCCCATCGTGGCGGCAATCATGCTGACCGCCATGGGGCACGATCGGCTGGGTGCTCGGCGGATTGCCGGCCTGGTTCTCGGGCTCGTCGGAGTTGCCTTCCTGGTCGGTCTTGACGTTGAGGTCACTGACTTCATTGCGATCGGGCAAGTGCTGTTGGTGGTGATCGGCTACGCGATAGGTCCGATCATCATCAGCCGCAGGCTTGCCGATCTGCCATCGCTAGGGGTGGTCACCGCATCGTTGCTGATCTCAGCGGCCGCCTATGCACCTTTCACACCACTCGTGTGGCCGGACCGCTGGACAGCGCCGGCCGTCGGCTCAGTAGTCGTGCTTGCCGTCGTCTGCACCGCGCTGGCGTTCATGGTCATGTTCGCTCTCGTCGCCGAGGCCGGACCTGCCCGCATGACCGTGATCACCTACGTCAGTCCAGCCGTGGCAATCCTTCTCGGTGCGATCGTCTTGGACGAGCCGCTGACCATCGGGCTGGCAATCGGCTTCCCACTGGTGATCATCGGTTCAGTGCTCGGCACCTGGCGGAGTGCGCCATCACCGGTCGAGCCCACCGGTGTCAGCACGGAATCAGGTGGCGCGGAGCCCGAGGCTAGCCGCGAGATATCTCGTCCGTGAGCGGCAGGTCGACTACTGACCGACCGGCGTGCAGCCGATATGTACCAGGCTCGATCATCCACGTGTGCGTGGAGCTGTCCCAGTGCCGGAAGTTGTGGTCGCCCAGGGTGATCACCGTGTCTGCCACGTCTCCGGCCGCTGCATCGACGACCGCCGAGCCGACGAGCCACCTCGGAGCCCGCTCCACGGTGCTGTTGGGCTGGCTGGCGTAGAGCTGGATGACCTCGCGACCTGCTCGATCGCCTATGTTGCGTACCCTCACCGTTACGGTGTCGCCCTCGACCGCGATTCCCTCGTACGCCCACGTGGTATAGCCGAGCCCGTGTCCGAACGGGAACAGCGGATCGCGACCGGTCGACAGATACCAGCGGTAACCGATCAGCAGGCCCTCGTTGTACGGCAGCTCACCGTTCACCGGCTGCACGGACGGTAGCCCCTGCTCCGAGGCGGGCCAGGTTACCGGCAGTCGCCCACCCGGCTCGACCGTTCCGGTCAACACGTCGGCCAGGGCATTCCCGAACTCCTGCCCGGGGAACCAGCTGACCAGCACAGCCGCTACCTCGTCTGACCACGGCAGCAGCACGGGTGCGCCCGCGTTCACGACCACGACGGTTCTCGGGTTGGCAGCGGCGACGGCGCTCACTAGCTCGTCTTGCCGTCCCGGCAGCGCCAGGCTGGTTCGGTCGAAGCCCTCGCTCTCTACCTCCTCATTGGTGCCGACCACGACAACGACCACATCCGAGTCTGCTGCCAAGGCGAGTGCGCGATCGAACTCCTCCTCCTCGTCAAGCGCCGGAGCGATATTGAGCTGCACGGTCAGCATGGTCACATCAGCACCACCCAGCAGCGTGGCGCCGCCCGTGGGTCGATAGCTGAGCTCGACCGGCACATTCCGACCCGCGTCCACGTCCACGACCGCGTGCCGCTGTGGCGGCTTCATGATTCCCTCGACCACATCGGCGCCAGGGGGAAGCTCAATCGCTTCGTCGACCACCACCGCGCCGTCGATCGCCAGCCGGAATTCGCCTAGACCAGAGGTGCCGACGCTGTAGCGACCAGACTCGGGCACTCGCAACCGGGTAGCCAGCTGCAGATGATCGATTTGACCGGCTGTCAGACCTTCCTGCACCGGACCCCACCACATCATCCCGCCTGCCTGCCGCTGCTGCCGACCAAGCTCGCGATCCTCGGCATCGAAGAAGATCACTTCAACGCCCGGCCCGCTGCCGTCCGGGAGCTGCAGCAGATCCTTCCGCGCGATCTCGGTGCGGTCGCTGCTGCGCACGCCGAGCCCATGCACGATCCTGACCTCCTCGCTGAGTGCAGCGCGCAGCCCGTCGAGTGGCGACACCACGTACGGCGGGAACACGGTCGCACTACCACCACCCAGCGTTCGGGCCGTCGCCGCGTTGGGGCCGATCACGGCAACCTGCTTCAGCGAACTCGTCTCGAGTGGCAGCGTGCCGTCGTTCTTGATCAACACCATGCCGGCCGCCGAGCTTGCCCGCAGTTCCGAGCTCAACTCCTCCTCGCTCCAGCGCCGCGCTGGGGGCGTCGCCGGTTCGAGCCCATCGAGTGCGCCGACTCGAGCCGCCAGCCGCAAGATGCGTAGTACGTGCCCGTCCACAGCCGATTCGGAGATGTGACCTGACCGAACCGCCTCAAGCAGTCCTTCGGTCCAGGGACTCTCCGGCCCGGGCATCGCCAGATCCAGCAGCTCCTCGCCGGCAGCGGCTACCGAGCGGGTGGCGTACCAGTCGGACATGATCACGCCGTCGAAGGCCCATTCGCGCTTGAGCACGCCGCGTTGCAGCGCGTTCTCGGTCATCGTCGTCCCGTTGACTTTGTTGTACGCGGCCATCACCGCCCAGGCTCCGGCAGCGACAATGCGCTCGAACGGCGTGAGGTAGAGCTCCCGCAAGACGCGCTCCTCGACCAGCGCATTGACGCTGAACCGATCGGTCTCGGAATCATTGGCAACGAAGTGCTTGACCGTGGCAGCCACGCCTTCGGCCTGCAGGCCCTGCACGTACGCGGTACCGATCACGGACGTCAACTCAGGATCCTCGCTGAAGCATTCGAAATGCCGGCCGCCGTAAGGGGTTCGGTGCAGGTTGACGGTCGGGGCCAGCAATACGTCGACGCCTTTGCGGCGTGCCTCGCTGGCGAGCAGTCGCCCCATCCGCTCGACACGGGTCGGATCCCAGCTCGCGGCCAAGGCTGTAGGGGAGGGCACGTTCGCAGATGGGCTTCGCTCGTCCCAGGTCTCACCGCGGACGCCGGCCGGGCCGTCGGAGGTGACCAGACGACGCAGGCCGATCTCGGCGATGGGATGCAATGCCCAGATGTCGGCCCCCGTCATCAGCCGGACCTTCTGTTCGAGGCTCAGCTGTGTCAGCCGTCCGGCGATGTCTGCTTCATGATCAACTGCGGTGGTCTGGGTCATGCGGTCATCGTCTCAGCCCTCCGTCGCCGTCGCTACGGTGTGGGCATGCCCTCACCAGATCTAGCGATCCCGATCTCGGCACTCGCGAGTGAATGCGACCGGCTACTCGATTTCGGTCGCGACTTCCCGCATCCGCTGGGAGGTGCCGCCTGGCTCGACGAACGCGGCCAGCCCGACATGTCCAAGCCCGTGTACACCTGGATCACGGCCCGGATGCTGCATGTGTACGCATTGGGTCATCTCATGGGGCGACCGGGCGATGCTGATCTTGCGGCGGAAGCGCTTCATGGGCTGACCGGACGGCTGCGGGACGATACGAATGGCGGATGGCTGACCAGTATCGACAACGCGGGTGAGAGTCCCGATGAGAAGGCGTGTTATACACACGCTTTCGTGGTGCTGGCCGCGTCATCGGGTGCGGTTGCCGGACTAGCCGGTGCCGGCGATTTGCTGACCGAGGCGCTGAGTGTCTGGGACCAGCGGTTCTTCGACGGTGAAGCCGGAATGTACGTCGATTCCTGGAACCGTGGCTTCACTCAGCTCTCCGACTACCGTGGCGTCAACGCCAATATGCACGCGGTCGAAGCGCTGCTGGCCGCCGCAGACGTTGTTGGTGATCATGCTTTGCGGGAGCGGGCTCTCGGAGTCGCTCGCCGGGTAGCGCTGGAGTTTGCGAAGCCGCAATCGTGGCGCATTCCTGAGCACTTCGACCCCGGTTGGCAGCCGCAACTCGAGCACAACCGGGATCGCCCCGATGATCCTTTCCAGCCCTATGGGGCCACTGTCGGGCACGGCCTGGAGTGGTCGAGATTGCTGCTACATCTGGAGGCTTCCTTGGCTGATCCACAGGGCTGGCTGCTGTCGGCAGCTGCGGCGCTCTTCGATCGTGCGGTGGGCGACGGCTGGTCGGTCGATGGTGCTGACGGTTTCGTCTACACCACGGATTGGGACGGCAATTCGGTGATCCGCGATCGGATGCACTGGGTGGTCGCCGAGGGCATATCGGCGGCCGCGGCACTGCATACCCGGTCCGGTGATCATCGCTACGCCGATCTGGCCGCTGCCTGGTGGGCGTACGCGGAACGCTACCTCTTCGACCTGAAACTCGGGTCCTGGCACCACCAGCTCGACGCCAGCAATCGGGTCGTCGACACGGTCTGGCCAGGCAAACCCGACCTCTATCACGCGGTACAGGCGACCCTGATCCCACGACTCCCGCTGGCGCCAAGCATGGCGACAGCGCTTCAGTCCAACGCCTCGATGCGATAGAGGAGTGCATGCTCGGGGTTAATGCTGGCGGCCATCACCCCGGCCGAGGCGAGCGCTGCGCCGGAGACTGTGAGACCAGTGCCGCCATCGGGAGGTAGTCCCCATCCGGAGGCTTCAGATTCGCCTGAGGGCTGGAAGTCGCGGGCCACCGCGTGCCACCACGGTGGCGGATTGAGCCCCGCCGGCGGACGCCCGACCACTACCGGGCGAACGCGGTAGCGCCGATGTGGATCTAACCCTGGGAACCGCAGCCGGCCGGGCAGCGTCACCTCCGAGCTGGCAACGGAGGCGATGGTGAAAATAGCCGACGAGTGATCGCGCGCGACTACGCCGTACCCAAGGAGGGTGGAGTCCGGCAAATCCAACCGGACCAGCTCGCCGCCCATCAACAACCCACGGTTGGCTTTGTAGTAGCTGACCCACTCCCGCAGCTCAGCCAGCTCCTCGGTGGTCGCTTTCGTCAGGTCCCATTCGATGCCCAAGTGGCCGAAGATCGCGGTGGCGGCGCGGAATGACAGCTCGTGCACCCGGCCGGTCGTGTGGGAGCGACCCGATGCAATGTGCGAACCGAGCAGCTCCTGAGGCACCAGTTGAGCCGTCCAGCGGTTCATCTGCTGCCGTTCCAGCGGATCGATGCTGTCGCTCACCCAGATGCGGTCGGTGCGTTCCAATACGCCGAGATCAACACGGGCTCCTCCTGAGGAGCAGCTCTCGATCTCCAGCCCTGGGTGGGCGGTCTTGATCTCGTCGACAAGGCGGTAGAAAGCCAGCGTCTGCTCATGCACCCCCGGCCTGCCGTCGGGCGCACTGCCGGCATCGATCAGGTCACGGTTGTGATCCCACTTGATGTAGCTGATCTGGTACTCAGCCAGGATGTCAAAGATCGCGTTACGGATGTAGGCGTAGCAGTCAGGGATTCCTAAGTTGATCACCTGTTGGTGACGGGACTCAACCGGAAGCCGGTCGCCGGTTGCCATGATCCAATCCGGATGCTCCCGTGCCACGTCCGAGTCAAGATTGATCATCTCAGGCTCGAACCAGAGCCCGAACTCCATGCCAAGTCCAGTCACCTTGTCAATCAGGGGATGCAATCCATGCGGCCAGACATCGGGTGAGACGGTCCAGTCGCCCAGTCCGGCACGATCATTACGCCGTCCCCCGAACCAGCCGTCATCCAGCACATAGCGCTCCACGCCGACAGCAGCCGCACGCTCGGCAAGATCAACCAGATGGTCCAGATCATGCTCGAAGTAGACCGCCTCCCAGACATTGAGCGTCACCGGGCGGGTGGTCGACGGGTGGTTCTCGCGGGCACGCAGGAAGCGGTGGAAACGGTGGGCCACCGCATCGAGGCCGCGCGCGTACGAGCCATAGATCCAGGGGGTGCGGTAGGCCTCGCCGGGCTGCAGGATCACTTCCCCGGGCAGCAGCAGCTCACCGCCACCGATCACCTGTGCACCGGTGAAGAGCCGCTCTGCATAGTGCGTGTGGTTCCCACTCCATCCGGTGTGCGCAGCCCAGATCTCTCCGTCGGCGAAGGAGAATCCGGGCACCCCGACGTGCAGCAGCGTCGCTGCATCCGGTCCCGTCCGGCCTTTGCGGCCCTCCCGTAGGTGAACGCCAACACCCAACGGTCGCCGCTGCGGCACCCGCTCCTTGCCCCAGTGCCCGGCGAAATCCAAGATCTCCCGGGCATTCTGGGGAATCGGGAATGCGATCACGCAATCGCCGACGGCGTAGGGATCATCGCCGCTGTTGACTACTTCGAGGCGGGCCCTGATGAGCCCGCCGGCGGTCAGCTCGATGGTGATCTCGAGCGACAGCTGGGCAACTTCGTCGATCGCGCCCACCGCTACGGAGGACGGCCCGGCGTTGATCAAGGTGGGCGAATCACCCGTGGCGGTTACCGTTTTGCCGTCGAGCCGAGCCTCGGTTGCGATGAACTTAGGCGACCAGTCCCGGCCGGCTCGCGAGCCGCTCAAGCCGGGGCGGCCGACCCAGCCCGTCCAGTGCTCAGGCAGCACTGCCAGGCGGATCGGCTGGTCAACGACATTCGGTCCGCCTGGGTCGATGTTGGACAGAATGAGGGCTTCAACATCGGCGAC
>DASRJV010000196.1:0-17624 GCA_035649295.1 Propionibacteriaceae bacterium | reverse complement strand
TTCGTCCAGCGCCGAGGTGGTCTCGTCGAGGAATACCAACGACGGGCGCGCCACCAGGATCCGGCCGAACGCAAGCCGCTGCTGCTCGCCGGGCGACAGCGTCCTCGACCAATCGGTCTCCACATCCAGTCGATCGGCCAGGTAACCGAGCTGAACGGCACGCAGAGTGTCGCGAGCATCGTCGTCGCTGAGGGTCGCCGCGGGCGAAGGATAGGCCAACGCCGCGCGCATGCTGCCGAGTGGCAGGTACGGCTGCTGCGCACAGAACAGAACGCGGCCGAGCTCCGGGCGCGAGATCGTTCCGTCGACATACGGCCACAGGCCTGCCAGGCTGCGCAGCAGGGTGGTCTTGCCGCTGCCGGACTGCCCCTTCACCACGAGTGCCTCTCCGGCACGGAGATCCAGATCCAGGTCCGTCAACAGCGGCCGGCCATCTGGCAGGCGTACGTCAAGGTCGCGAATGCCCAGCCCGGCTTCACGCTCCTCTATCACCGGCGTGGGCAGCGCACGTGCTTCATCGTTGACGTCCAGCAGTCCGGTGAGCCGGTTGAGGGACGCCCGGTAGCTAGCGAAGTCGTCGTATGCAAGCCGGAAGAATGACAGAGCTCCCTCGACTTGTGAGAACGCGGTGGCAGTTTGGGTGACATCGCCAAGGGTGATCTGCTGGCTGAAGTAACGCGGAGCTTGGATGATCACCGGGAAGATTACCGCGATCTGGCTGATCACCAGGTTGAATCCCTGGAACTTCAGGCTTCGATAGACGATCGCCCAGGTGTTGGCGATGATGGCCGCGAAGCGCGCCATCAGCCCGGCGTTCTCGACTTGCTCGCCACGGTAGAACGCAATGTTCTCGGAGTTGTCGCGGATCCGCACCAGAGCGTAACGGTAGGAGGCCGTCAGCAGCTCGTTCAGGAAGTTCAGCCGGATGAGCGGTCGGCCGATCCGGACGGCCAGTACCGTCGCGATGATCACGTAGACGTAGGCGAGGAAGACCATCGCGCGTGGGATTTGGATGCCGAGGACGGTGAGCGGGCCTGACAGCTGCCAGAGGATGATCGTGAAGGAGACCAGCGCCACGACCGACGATACGGCTCCCAATGCCAACGACTGTGAGTCTGAGGTATAGGACGTGATGTCTTGCTGAATGCGCTGATCAGGGTTGTCGATCGGCGTGCTGACAAACCGGCCGCGGTGATAAGCGGCACCGTTCATCCAGTCGCCGACCATCCGCTGGTTGAGCCATAACCGCCAGTGAATGATCTGTGCCTGCGCGACCCAGAACGTGATGAGGACGAGTATCACGTTGACCGTCGCCAGGATTCCGAAGATCCCGATGAACTTCCAGAAGGCGGGTGCGTCGAGCTCCTGCAGCGCTGTGTACATGCCGTTGCTCTGGTAGGAGAGGACGACATCGAGCCGCACCGACATCACCGTCAGCAGTAGCAACAGAGCAACCGTCAGAAGCGGGCGCCAGCTGAGCCAATTCCGTTGGCGTGGAATGAAGTACATGCCCGACAGCCGCCAGAACTGTCGGCCCCATCGCGTACGCCGTATCAGGAACCATGCCACCAATGCGAAGCCGATGATGGTGAAAACGAACACCCTGGCGACCCAGAGCAGGCTCGTTAACCATTCCCTCGACCAGTCGATCTCCTCCATGCGTCCTCCAAGCTTTGGCCCCACCAAGGGTGGGCTTACCTTAACGCCTGATCGCTAGCGCGAGGGGTCGGTTCATTGCTCAGGCAAGCGCCCACCCGCTATGCAATCCGCCTGCTGCGCTCACGCAATGCATGCACGCCAAGCCCGTCGAAGCGTGCCTCTGGTGCCCTTCCACAAAACGCTGTCCTGAGCTTGTCGAAGGGCGCAGTCCTGAGCTTGTCGAAGTGCTAGGGCATATCGGCCGCGGCCGCCATACGCAGCCGGCGTCGTTCGCTTCGCCGTTCCACGAGGGAATAGAGCACGGGTACCAGTAGCAGGGTCAGGACAGTCGAGGAGACCAGGCCACCAATCACGACGATCGCCAACGGCCCGGAGATGAAGGCCCCGCCTCCAGTCAGGCCCAGCGCCATCGGAATCAGTGCGAAGATCGTCGCGCAGGCCGTCATGATGATCGGCCGCAAGCGCAGGCGAGCACCGTCGACGATCGCGGAGCGCAACTCCCCGCCGCGGCGGCGGTACTGATTGATCAGGTCGATCAGGACGATCGCATTCGTCACCACAATTCCGATCAACATCAACAAACCCACCATTGCTGGCACTCCGAGTGGCGTGTCGGTGATCAGCAGTCCGGCGATCGCACCGGTCGCCGCGAACGGAATCGAGACCATCAAGATCAGTGGCTGTACCAGGCTACGGAACGTCCCGACCATGATCATGAAGACCAGGGCGATGGCGACCAGCATTGCCAGACCCAGCTGGCTGAAGGCCTCCCGCTGATTCTCCGCCGCACCGCCGAGCGTCGCGGTCACGCCCGGTGGTAGATCAGTGATCGAGTCCAATCGGCTTTGGATGGTTGCACTCAGCGCGCCAAGATCGCCGGCATCGGGCGTCGCGGTGATCGTGACTGATGGAGTCCCCTCGATCTGAGTGACCGTCGTCGGCGCCATCACCTCGCCGACCTTCGCGACGTCCTTGACCTTGACCGGCTTGGCGCGTACGTCGTCCAGCGCCTCCTGCTCATCCTGCAGCTTCTCCTGCTTCGCACGCTGCTCCGCGGTCTGCTGTTTCTGCTCGTCAAGTGCGTCCATCTGCTTGTCGAGCTGTTTGATGCTCTCGTCGGTCTGGTCGATGCCCGCTTCGATCTGATCAATGCCCTGCTCTGTTTGAGTCACCGCCGCCGTGAGCTGGGTGACCTGCTGCGTCCACTGCTGCATCCGCTGCTGCTGGGCGAGCTGGTCGCTCGTCACGGGGACAGGTGTAGCCCCCGGGATGGGCGGAGATGGCCGAGGAGGGTTCGCCTTGAGTCTTGCGAGCTCCGCCTGGGCGACCTCCAACTGCTGTCTGGTCTTGCGCAGCTGATCCTGGCTGTCAGACCGGCTTTCCCTTAGCTTGGATTGCTGTTTGAGCAGCTCGTCACTTTGATCGCTCGTAGCGTCGTCGGCTATGCGCTGCTGCTCTTTGGTGAAGGCCTTTTGCTTGTCGGCGAGCTCGTCAGAAGCCTTTTTCTGGGCATCTTGTTGTTGTAGCTGGCTTACCGGAAGCTCGATATTGCCGATATCGGAGGGACTCGATTCGTCCGCAGCCTGACTGTGGACGAAAATGTCGCGTTGTTCGCCGGCCAGGGTGACAGAACCCACTCGAGTGCCCCGCAGTGCGTTTGAAATCGCTTGGCCGATGTCGCCTTGGGTGAAACCCAGCGATGCGGCCTTCTTCTTGTCGGGGGTCACCTTGAGAACCTTGCGTTGCTCCTCGAGGTTGCTCCGGATGTCGCTGAGGCCCGCAATGGTTTCCAGTTCCTGCTCGACCCGCTTGGCGCCGGTCTGCAGGCTTACGGTGTTTTCGCTCGAGACCGTGACCGTGAGGTCATTAGTGGTCGACTCGTTGTTGGTCGTTGTTACGGTCACCTCGCCGGCGGAATCGCCGAGCTCGGCCATCTGTTGCTGGAGTTGCGGTCGTACGGTGTCAGCCCTCGCCTCATCGACGAGCAATACTGTGAATTCCGCGGTATCGGTGCTCGGAGTTGCGCCGGGGACCAAGCTGCCTCCGATCGTCACGAGGTAGTTCTTGACCTGCGGGTCGGCCTCCAAGATGTTCTCGACTTGCTCGGCCGCCGTGCTCGTAGCTGACAGCCTCGTGCCAGGCGGCAGTTCTTGGCGTATGGCGAGTGTGGTCTGGTCGGTGACGGAGCCGATGAAATCAGTCTTCAACAAAGTTGCTGCGCCCAGCGTTGCGACGAAGACAACCAACGCCATGCCCAGCGTGAGGAACGGCCGCCGGAGGCCGAAGCGCAGGATCGGCAGATAGCCGCTCTGCAGCTTCGTCACCTTGGTTTCCTCGGGAGTATGCGTCTCAGCGTCTGTTGTCCCTACGGCCTCGTCCCCGTCAGATTGCGCCGCAAGCTCCTGCTTGCCGCGCATCCCGCCTCGGAGGAACCAATACGCCAGTACCGGCACGATCGTCATGGACACCAGCAATGAGGCACCCAGGGCCACGGCGACCGTAATCGCAAATGGTCGGAAGAGTTCACCGACTACGCCGGACACGATGGCCACCGGAGCGAACACCGTGACCGTTGTCAGTGTCGAAGCGGTGACGGCGCCAGCCACCTCCTTGACCGATGCAACGACGGATCCAGTCGTCAGAGTCCGATGCCCGCTGGCGCGCCGCTTGATGTTTTCGACTACGACGATCGAGTCGTCAACCACCCGACCGACCGCCACGGTGAGCGCAGCCAGAGTGAAGATGTTAAGCGAGAACTCACCGAGTTGAAGACCGATCATGGCGATCAGCAGTGAGAGTGGAATCGAGATCGCTGTGATCAAGGTCGCGCGCAGCGAGAACAAGAAGAGCAAGATCACGAGCACGGCAAATGCCAGCCCGAGCAGGCCCTCAACTGCGAGGTCGTGGATCGACTGTTCGATCAGCGGTGCCTGGTCGAAAATCGTCGTGATGGTGGAGTTGTTGCCAAGCTTCTGCTCGATACCCGGAATTGCGGCGGCAACAGCGTGCGAAATCTCCACCGCATCGGCGTCAATGTCCTTGAGAACAGCAACGCTGAGCGCCGGCCGGCCGTCGGCGCGAGCGAGCGAGGTTGACTCGATCGAGTCCACCTTGACATTGGCGACCGCCGACAGCGCGACCGGACCGTCCGGAGTTGGCACCTGCATAGCTTGAAACTGCTTGACGGTATTGGCGGAGGTGCCGACCTCGACGGCGAGCTCGAGATTCTCGTCGAAGCTGCTGCCGGCGGGAGTGATCGTCGCCTGCCCTTGCACAACCTGAGTGACTGCCTGGGCAGTGACGTCGTGCTTACGCAGGTCGGGTGGTCGCAGCGTCACAAGAAGCTGCGTGGTGTTCTGTCCCGTCACGGTGACGCTGCGCACGCCGTCGATGCCCGAGAGCTCCGGCACCGCGATGTTCTCAACCTGGCGGCTGGCTTCCTCCAAAGAGGCGTCGGAGGCGACTGCGAGTAGCAGCACCGGGATGTCGTCGGTTCTGCCCGTGATGACTTCGGTCTCTACCTCATCCGGCAGCGTCGGTCTGATCCCGTCGACGGCATTACGGATATCGCCGACCACCTTGTCTGGGTCGAGGCCGTACTCCCATTCGACAGTGATCGTGGCAACCCCGTTGGAAGAGGTCGATTGAACCTTCGTCACCCCCGATACGCCGCTCAGCGAGCGTTCGAGTGGAGTTGACACATCGTCGGCAACGATCTGCGGGGAGACACCGGGATATGTCGCCGTTACGATCGCGGTCGGTACCTGGATCGACGGCAGCAGCTCTTGCTTCAGGTTGAAAGTTGCCAGTACGCCGAAGACGATGATGGCCAGCGTGGCGAGGCCGACGATGATCCGGTTGGCCAGACTGATCCGCGTAAGGGAGGTCACGAGCGGGCTCCCTTCTACGCGCGGTTCGGCATCAAACGCCAGGCGGTCACTTAGGCTGACATCGACACGATCTTTCGCATGGAGCTTACAGTTAGCGCGACATCAATAATCAAACCGTTACGATCCTTCTCAAGAAGGACGTCGATGACTAACGACAGGCCGACCGATGACCGGGACCGCTCGCGATAACGCGACTGCTAGCAGCGAACAAGAAGAGTTAATCAGCTGTCTGGAGCGCGTGCAGGAAAGTTTTGAACGTCGTGCGCTGTCCTCGATGGCGGAGCCACTGATATCGACTGCGCTTACGATGCAGCAACTGAAGGTCCTGACCATGATTGCGATCGATCCGGAACGGGCCACCGGCCACGAGTTGGCCGCACAGCTGAAGGTGTCCGTGGCTTCCATGTCCGGCCTCGTCGATCGACTCGTGGAGCACGGGATGGTCAGTCGAGGTGAGGACCCCAGCGACCGCCGAGTCCGTCGGCTCACTGTGACTCCCGAAGGCAGCGCCACAATTCGTAGCCTGCTGAGCTCTGCCGGCACTATGCCGACTCCGGTCTTGCGTCGGCTGGCCATTGAGGACCTACGGGCGCTCGTACAAGGAATTCTTGCCTTCGACCGCGCTGTCCAAGACCTGACCGAGGACAACCCGGTCGCAACATGATCATGGCGGCTGGGACTCACTCCCTTGGCACAAATTCGATCAACCTGAGGCCAGATACCTGCGTTCCCCTAGCGCGGCACCCTGGCGAACACATCCGGGTTCGGCCCGGTTCGTCCAGCCTCGCCTCGATCAAGTGCACTGATCGCGGCTACGTCCTCGGCCTCCAGCTCGAAGTCGAAGATCTCGAAGTTCTCCTTCATGCGTGCTGGTGTCGTCGACTTGGGGAAGACGATGTCCCCGCGCTGAATGTGCCAGCGCAGCACTACCTGCGCAGGGGTCCGGCGAATCCGGCTGGCGATGGCACCAATCGTTTGGTCTTTGAGAACCCTGCCCTTCGCCAGCGGGGACCACGCCTCCGTAAGGATCCCGAATTCGGCGTTGGCGGCTCGGACCTCCTCGTTGCAGAGATACGGATGCACCTCGATCTGGTTGACGGCTGGTACGACCTCGCTCTCGTTCACGACGCGACGCACATGCGAGACCTGGAAGTTCGATAGTCCGATGGAACGGGCGCGGCCGTCGCGGTAAAACTCTTCGAGGGTCTGCCATGTCGAGACGAAGTCACCGTCGTACAAGGTTGGCAGCGGCCAGTGGATCAAGAAGAGGTCGACGTAATCTGAGCCCAGCGCCTCGAGGCTGCCATCGAAGGCCCTGCGCGCATCGTCCGGCCGGTGATACCCGTTGTTGAGCTTGCTGGTGATGAAAACCTCGCCGCGATCCAGGCCCGAAGCCCGAACCGCCTCCCCGACTTCGGCTTCATTGCCATACATTTCGGCGGTATCGATGTGCCGATAGCCGACTTTCAGAGCCTCGGCAACAGCATCGGCTGTCTCAGCCGGGTCGATCTTGAAGACTCCGAAGCCAAGCTGCGGAATGGTCTGGCCGCTGTTCAACGCCAGGTCGGGAACTGGCACGCGATCTCAGCTCTCTGGCGCCTGCTTTGCTGGAGCCGCATCGCGCTCCTCTGTACGTGTATCTCCATAGGCTGCGGCGAGCTCATCGACGGTGTCGCTCCCAACCGTCTCAGGCTGACTGTTGGGCGCTGAGCTTGTCGAACCGCGCCCTTCGACAGGCTCGGGGCGCGGATCAGCGTCACTGTCGCCGGCGTCGCCAGTTTCACCTGCTGCGTCTGAGGCATCCGCGGCAGCCGTTTCGCCCGATTCGATCTCGTCCGGGTTCTGCTGAGCCTTGAGGGCCTCCTCGGTGGCGCTCAGCCGAGCCATGAGGGTACGGGCCACGATCTGCTGTCTCGTCGTCGTGCGCTGCGAGCGTCCACGGAAGATGAAGCTGACGGCCCAGTGCAGCATCGTGGTCAGCCGGTTCTTGAAGCCGATGAGGTACATGACGTGCACACCAAGCCACATCAGCCAGGCGAAGAAGCCCGCAAGATGAACTTTCTCGCCCACGCTGGCGACGGCGTGGAAACGGGAGATTGTGGCCATGCTGCCCTTGTCGAAGTACTTGAAAGGTTCGCCTGGGGACTCTCCGCGGAGTCGGCGTACGATCTGGCCGGCCGCATACTTGCCACCCTGCATGGCGACTTGCGCCACGCCCGGCAGGTTGTTCAGCGCCATCATGTCGCCCACGACGAAAACCTCGGGATGTCCGGGCAAGGTGAGATCAGGGTTCACCTTCACCCGACCGGCGCGATCGATCTCGGCACCACTCTGTTCGGCGAGCTGCTTGCCGAGGGGTGATGCACTCACCCCAGCCGCCCATACCTTGCACCGGCAGCGGATCCGCCGCTCGTTCCCGTCAGCGTCGATGATGTCGACGCCGGTGTTGTCAACGCCGACCACCTTGGCGTTGAGCTCCACGTCCACCCCGATGCTCTCAAGCTGTTGCCGAGCGGCGTTGGAAAGCTTGTCTCCAAACGCGCCCAGCACGGCGGGAGCAGCATCGAGGAGAATGACCTTCGCCTTCTTCGTATCAATCCGGCGAAACTCACGCGGAAGCGTACGATGTGCCAGCTCACTGATCTGACCCGCCATCTCGACGCCGGTCGGACCTGCACCGACGACAACGAAAGTCAGCCACTCCTCCTGCTCCGCCGGGTCGTCAGACAGCTCAGCAAGCTCAAAGCATCCGAAGATTCGACCGCGCAGCTCCAATGCATCATCGATGCTCTTCATCCCCGGAGCCCACTCGGAGAATTGATCATTGCCGAAATAGGACTGACCCGCGCCTGCGGCCACGATCAAGCTGTCGTACGCCGTCACGGTGGTGCCCAGTGGACTGACTGACGTGACGGTCTTGGCCTCAATATCGATATCGGTGACTCGACCGAGCAGCACCGTCGCGTTCTTCTGCCTTTTGAGCACCTCACGGGTGGCCGGAGCGACCTCGCCTTCGGACAAGACGCCGGTCGCAACCTGGTAGAGCAGCGGCTGGAACAGGTGGTGTGAAGTCCCGCTGATCATGGTGACGTCCACCGGAGCCTTCTTGAGACCTTCGGTGGCCCAGAGCCCACCGAAGCCGGAACCGATGATCACCACCTGATGCCTGCCCGACGCGCGATCAACTGGGGACGGCGTCGCGGGGCTCGGTGCGGGCGTCTCTACCGTCATGACTCACTCCTCGCTGTCGCTGGTGCGGGCTACCTGGGACCGCTGCTCAGCAGAGTGCGGAAGACCCGGGCAACCGGTTTCATCATGCCGCCTTTGCTCAGCAATAGTCCCAGTGACAGCCCGAATTGACCACCTTTCGCCCGACCCGTCGTACTGGCATCGGCGAGCGAAGCCGTCCCGGCTTGATCCAGACTCAGGCGCCCGGCTAGGAGCCGTGCATAGGCGCTCTTGCAGCTGAGGGGGTGGCTCGCAGCGCTCGCGACTTGGAGGCGGCGCGCTCCTCCTCCGGCACGACAGTCGTCGACAACACGATCATGGAGTGCGATTCCACTCGGTGGGTTGATCTCGCTCGCCAGGGACGAATATTGGGCGGATCGACCTGTCCGGTGGCGGTATCCAGTCGCACCAGCCAGTCCTGGCCGAACTCCCCCGCCGGCATGGTGAACTTGATCGGTTCCGAGTGGGCATTGAAGAGCAACAAGAAATGGTCGTCGGTGATCGGTCGGCCGACGGCATCGAGTTCGGGTATAGCGTCACCGTTGAGGAAGACCATCAGACTGCGGGCGAATCCGGAGTTCCAATCGGCCTCGTCCATCTCTGAGGCATCGGGTTTGAACCACAAGATGTCGCCCAGCTCGCTCTTGCCGCCGTGTTTGGCATCGCCGGCGAAAAACCGCCGGCGCCGCAGTATCGGGTGAGCCTTACGCAAGCTGATCGCCGCCGAGGTGAAAGCCAGCAGATCCTTCTGGTCGGCATTGAGATCCCAGTCGACCCAGGACAGCTCGTTGTCCTGGGCGTACACGTTGTTATTACCCCGCTGGGTACGGCCGAGCTCGTCTCCGTGAGCCAGCATCGGAACGCCCTCACTCACCATCATCGTGGTTATGAAGTTCCGCTGCTGCCGCAACCGCAGGGCGTTGATCGCGGGATCGTCGGTCTCGCCCTCTACCCCGCAATTCCAAGATCGGTTGTGGCTTTCGCCATCGTCGCCGCCCTCGCCGTTTGCCTCGTTGTGTTTCTCGTTGTAGGACACCAGATCGCGCAACGTAAAGCCGTCATGGGCGACCACGAAGTTGATCGACGCCGTCGGACGTCGGTCCGAGTGCTCGTAGAGATCGCTGGAACCAGTTATCCGTGAGGCGAACTCGGCCAGCGACGCATGCTCGCCGCGCCAGAAGTCCCGCACGGTATCGCGGTACTTGCCGTTCCACTCGGTCCACAACGGAGGGAAGTTGCCGACCTGATAGCCACCGTCACCCAAATCCCACGGTTCGGCGATCAGTTTGACCTGAGAGATCACCGGGTCCTGCTGGATGATGTCGAAGAACGCGGACAGCTTGTCTACTTCATGGAACTGCCGGGCGAGCGTCGCAGCAAGATCAAATCGGAACCCGTCGACGTGCATATCCAAGACCCAGTAGCGCAACGAGTCCATGATCAACTGCAATACGTGCGGGTTGCGCATCAGCAGGCTATTGCCTGTTCCAGTGGTGTCGTAATAGTGCTGCTCGGCACCATCGACCAAGCGGTAGTAAGCAGCGTTGTCGATGCCCCGGAAGGCGATCGTCGGTCCCAGCTGATTGCCTTCCGCGGTGTGGTTGTAGACCACGTCCAAGATCACTTCGATGTCGGCTTCATGCAATGCCTTGACCATCGATTTGAACTCGGTGGTCTGCTGACCGCGGTTGACACTGGCGTAGGCGCTGTGCGGCGCGAGGAAGCCGATGGTGTTGTAGCCCCAATAGTTAGACAGACCACGATCTCTCAGGTGCGTGTCGTTGACGAACTGATGCACCGGTAGCAGCTCCACCGCCGTGATCCCTAGCGATGTCAGGTGCTCGATGATCGCTGGATGACGCATTGCCGCATAGCTTCCGCGGATCTCGTCCGGAATGCCCGGATGAATCCTCGTGAGACCCTTCAGGTGCATCTCGTAAATGATGCTCTCGTGATACTGGTGCTGCGGTGGTCGATCGTGGCCCCAGTCGAAGTACGGGGTGGTGACCACCGACAGCATGGTGTGGCCGAGGGAGTCAAGATCATTGAACGCCGTCGGGTCATTGAAGCGGTACGAGAACAGCGACTCGTGACCGTCGATCTGGCCACTGATGGCCTTGGCGTACGGGTCGAGCAAGAGCTTCGACGGGTTGCATCGATGACCTCTGGCAGGGTCGTAGGGGCCGTAAACCCGGTAGCCATAGCGCTGGCCCGGCTGGATTCGTGGCAGGTAGGCATGCCAGACATACCCATCGACCTCGATCAGCTCGACGCACGTTTCCTGGCCATCGTCGTCGATCAAGCAGAGCTCAACCTTGGACGCCGCTTCGGAGAAAAGTGCGAAGTTCACTCCAGTGCCGTCAAACGTCGCGCCCAGCGGGTACGGCCTACCCGGCCACATCTCAATGATTTGTTCCTGCACCCCGGTCCTCGATCCATGCACGGTTCTCCTCCGCTCGGTACCCCGGAGGCTCCCCCAGTAAACGCTACGACCATCATCCTTCAGCCACGCCAGAGGCTGACGAGCACAATTCCTGAGCTGCTCGCGCATCGCGCTTGGAATCCGCCGCCGTCGTCGTCGCTCGCCGAGGAAAGAACGCCTCTGCTCGCTCCTCCTCCGTTCGGCTGCGCGCGATTCCGTGTTTGATGGCTCGCTCCGCTCGCTCCGTTCGCGCTTGGCAGTCGCCTAGTTCGTCGTCGCTCGCGGACGGAAGAGCGTGTCCGCTCGTTCCTTCTCACCACGGCGACGCGCGAACGCAATGCTCGCAGCACAATGAGATCCGTGCGAAGCGAGCCCTCCGTGCTCCACCTCGACCTCGACGCGTTCTATGCCTCGGTCGAGCAACGCGACAAGCCGTCGCTTCGTGGAAAACCCGTCGTTGTAGGGGGTCTCGGACAGCGCGGAGTAGTCGCCACCGCGTCGTACGAGGCACGTGTTTTCGGCGTACGGTCGGCGATGCCGACTCATGAGGCACGGCGCCGCTGCCCGCACGCGGCGTTCCTTGCCGGCCGATTCGCTGCGTACCGCATGGCAAGTCGTCAGGTCATGGACGTATTGCATCGGCTTTCACCGCTGGTGGAGCCGCTCTCCTTGGACGAGGCATTTGTTGATCTTCGGGCAGCGACGAATCCGGTGGACTTCGGCCGACCGGGCCTGGAACTGCTGATCGTGCAGCTCAAGGACGAAGTCCAGGCGACCACGAACGGTCTGACAGCTTCAGTGGGCATCGGCACGTCGAAGTTCATAGCCAAGATCGCCAGTGAGCTGGCCAAGCCCGACGGCAGCTCCATTGTGGAAGCAGGTGAGGAGCTGGACCTGCTGCGGCCCATGAAGGCTTCCGTCATTCCCGGGGTCGGCCCGGTCACTCAGGAGAAGCTGCGCCGCATCGGCATCGACACGGTAGCTGATCTCCAGCAGTGTGCCTTTGATGAGTTGGCGCAAGTGATCGGCAAGACCCATGCGCAGGCCTTGCTTGAGCTGGCCTACGCCCGTGACGACCGGCCGATCGAGCCTGATCGGGAGACGAAGTCGATCTCGGTCGAGGACACCTTCGAGACTGATCTGGTCTCACGAGATCAACTCACCACGATCTTGCTTCGTGACGCACGCCAGGTGGCGGGCCGACTGCGAGCCGCGGGGCTGTTCGCCCACACGGTGTCGATCAAGGTCCGGCTACATGACTTCTCGACCTTTACAAGATCACGCACGCTACTCAGCGCGACAGATCGCGCCGACGTCATCGGCTCGATCGCCACTTCACTGTTATCTGCAGTCGACGCCACCGGTGGGGTTCGGCTGCTCGGCGTCGGGGTGGCGGGCCTGACGGATGTGTTGCAAGAGGATCTCTTCGTAGCGGAAACGTCGGCCACCCAGCCGGCCGAGGATGTGACGGAGGAACACCCGCTCCCCGAACAGCAGCCCGCGCGCCGTAGCTGGCCACCCGGGATGGACGTCGAGCATGATCAGCACGGCCGTGGTTGGGTCTGGGGGTCGGGTCTGGGTCGCGTCACCGTACGCTTCGAAACCAGAGAGACACCACCCGGGCCAGTCCGGACCTTCGCCAACGACGATCCTGCACTGCATCGGGTCGAGCTGTCATAGCAGCCGATGCGCCCTGAGCCGGTCGAAGGCCGTCGAAATGCTCAGGCCCGTGCATCGACTCCCGAGGCGGCCTCGATCAGCCCGAGAAACAGCCCATAGTCGTCGCCGCTCTCCGGATGCCACTGCACGCCAAGCCAAAATGGCCGTTCTGGATCCTCGATGGCCTCGATGGTGCCATCGGCCGCGCGAGCTGTCGCCTCAAAGCCAGGATGGCTGACCACGGACTGATGGTGGTGACAGCTGACCTGAACACGATCACCCACGAAGGTTCGCACCCGGGACCCCTTACGGGTGGCGATCGACGTCCAGCCAAAAGAGTTGCCGCCTGGTGCGTGCTCTTCGTGACCCACCACATCAGGCAGGTACTGTTCGAGCGAGCCGCCAGCGCGGACCGCCATGATCTGCATGCCACGACAAATGCCGAGCGTTGGAAGACCGACACGATCAGCGGCATCCAGCAGCCCGAACTCCCACGCGTCCCGATCACGACGCACCTTGGTCATGCGATGAGGCATCTGGCCGTAGCGCTCCGGATCCACGTCGGCGCCGCCCGTGATGATCAGCCCATCGAGCCTGGAGACCACCTCGGTCATGCCCTCAGCCTGCGGTGGCAACAGCGCCACTACCCCGCCTGCTGCCTCAACCGATCGGGTGTAAACCGCCGGTAGCAGGTCAGCCGACATGTTCCACACCGACCAAGCAGCCTGCTCGCGATAGGTGCTCAGACCGATCACCGGCCTGCTCTGCGATGCCCCCACCATGGGCCCCATTCTCACATTCTTTCGAAGCTGCGCCTCAGCTCCCAGTCGGTGACGGCCGCGTCGAACGCCTCCAGCTCGACATCAGCCATGGTGGTGTAGTGATTGACCACATCGTCTCCAAAGGCGGCGCGGGCATTCTGAGAGGAGGCGAAGACCTGCCGTGCCTCGCGCAGCGTACGCGGAATGGTCGGGAAGTCAGACGGGTGAACGTTGCCTGTCAGCTCCAAGCCAAGTTCGAGATCATGATCAAGCCCGTACAACCCGCCAGCGATCATCGCCGCAAGGGCCAGATAAGGATTGACGTCCCCGCCCGGCACTCGATTTTCCAGCCGCGCCGATTCCTCATGACCAAGCAACCGGACGGCACAGCGGTCGTCCTGACCCCACGCGATCGTCGTCGGCGCCGGCGACCCGGTGGCGAAACGCTTGTAGGAGTTGATGTTCGGCGCGTAAAGCAGGGTGAAGTCGTAGAGGGTCGCGAGCAGTCCGGCGACAACGGATTCAAAAACCTTGGTACGGCCGTGGTCGCCCCAGAAGACCGACGACCTATCAGTGCCCTGCAGTGATAGATGGAGATGACAGGAGTTGCCCTGTCCCTCGTCGTACTTGGCCATGAAGGTGATCGCTTTGCCCTGCTGGGCGGCTATCTCCTTGGCCATCGTCTTGAAGACCGCGTGGTTGTCGGCGATCGTCAAGGCATCGCCGTGGCTGAGGCCGATCTCATGCTGCCCGAGGTTGTGCTCGCCCTTCGCCGATTCCACATCCATCCCTGCGGCGTAGGCCTTGTTGCGGATCTCGCGCAACAATCCTTCGATCCGAGTCCCACCCAGGATCGAGGAGTCCACGTGGTACTGGTTGACGGAAGCAAGATCACGATAATGAGCGTTCCAGGCGTCCTCGTAGCTGGTCTGGAATGCCATGGACTGCAGTCGGGTACCAGCCAGAACGTGATACCCCCGATCGAGGGCGGCCGCCAGCTGCTGCTTCAAGATCGTCCTTGGTGATTGTGCGACTGGCGTCTGATCCGGCCAGACCGCGTCGCACTGCACCATCACTGCTCCGGGCTGGTGGTGTAGTAGCCGGATCGTCTGCATGTCGGGCACCAGCCTGATGTTGCTTTCAGCCTTGTCTGGCGACGACATCGCGTAGCGGTCGTCGCTATTCATGTCGACGTCGACTGCGAGCAGGTACGCGGGGCCTTCGGTGCCATGATCGAGAACGTGTTCGGCGAAGTACGCAGCGTGCAGTCGCTCACCCTGTAGCCGCCCTTGCATGTCAGTGAAGGCGATGACCACGGTATCGATATCCCCTTCGTTGATACGACGTCGAAGATCATGAACGCTGAGATGACGGGCGTTACGTAGTTCGGACATGTCGTTCACTCACCTCTGCCGCGTTGCACGTTCACTACACGTGACCAGTCGCTATCGACGCTAGTCCACGAAGTCAGTGTGTGTCCGATCGGCCGGTCTTTGCGCCGTGACATGGCACTGTGGGGCCATGGCTATGTGGGTGGGTGCGTTGCAATTCGACCTGCTGCTCGGCGATGTGCATTCGCTGAAGGAGAAGCGGTCGCTGGTGCGCCCGCTGATTGCAGCGGTACGCAAGCGCTTCGACCTCAGCGTCGCCGAAGTTGATCATCTCGAGCTGCACCGAAGAGCGGGCGTCGGAGTGGCCGCAGTGAGCCCCGACCGGGCACATCTGGTTGAGGTACTCGACGCCGTTGAGCAGTTAGTCGCCTATCGCCCCGAGGTTGAGCTGCTCTCCGTACGTCGGACGATTTATTAGGAGCTGCTCGCGCAATTGAGCTGCTCGCGCAATCGCGCGGTGGATCCGCCGCTGTCGTCGTCGCTCGCAGCGGAAATACGCCTCTGCTCCCTTCTCCTCCATGCGGCGGCGCGCGATTTTCCGACGCTCGCAGCTGGTTACGAGCTGATCTTCTAGCCAGAACGCTCACGCTTGCCGGCCGCGTACGGGTCGCCAAGATCGACATCAATGACCTGGCGGCTGGGCGCCAGCAAGGCGCGCTCGTGAAAGCAGACGAGCCGCTCGTCACCCCGCGGGCCCGAAATGGTGTCGCCGTCGGCGATGAGATCACCGGACCGGAACAAGTAGACAGCTGTGGAGAAGAGCATGGCGGCGATCTCGCTCGGCTCTCGGTCCCGGAAGTGGCACTGCACATCCGGCAGTCCGAACACATGCAGACCGAGGGTGTCCATCACCGTTGCGCCGGGATCATTCGAGATATTGAAATAGCGCACGTTGATCAGACCATCAAGATCACCTTCTGCGAACAGTTCCGGGTCGCCAACCCGCTGGCTCTGCGGCCAGCTGAACGCCATGGGGTGAGTGACTCGTATCATTTCGGCAACCACACCGCTCATGGCATCCCAGCGCTCCTGAGGCGTCCGGCCGGCACTGAACATTTCGGTGACCAGCAGGCTGGAACGGCTGGCTGAGACGGCGACCTCCGCGTCCTCCCAATCCCATGTCTGGCTGACATCGGGCAGTGCCTTACCATCCTGCCCCACTGGGCTGGCAGTCATGATCACTGTCAACAGCGGTGAGGGTGAGTCACTATGAGGAACGATGATCGACTCCATCTGGAGCTCGGTGGCCGGCCACCGGGATCGCAAAACCTGGAGGGTGGCAGGATCACCGAGGTCCGGCGCCTCCGCATACCACAGCTCAACCACCAGTGGGGTCGCACTCTCTCTCAGCGGGCCGCCGCTCACAGCACCTCCCTTACCCATTTCTTGCAAGCGCGCCGAACGGTCATCCGCGCCGCTGGCAGCGGCCGCACCAGAACAGGTTGCGCCCGGCCAGCAGTTCGGTGCGGATCTTGGAATCGCAGACTAAGCAGGGCATGCCGGCGCGCCGGTAGACATAGACCTCGCCGCCATGATCATCCTCACGTGGCGGCCGGCCCATCGCCTCGGGCGTGTGCTCGGGGCGTACCGTGTCGATCCGGTTGTGCACCACACCTCGAGGCATCAGCTCGACAAGATCGGCCCAGATTCTCAGCCAGCTGCGCCGGCTTAGCTTGTTTCCGGGGCGATGCGGATTGATCCGGTTACGGAACAAGACCTCCGCCCGGTACACGTTTCCGACACCAGACAGAACGGTCTGATCCATCAGAAGTGCAGCAATAGGCCGGGTCGCACGGTGGATCCGGCGCCAGGCAAGATCAGGATCGGCATCTGCCCGCAGCGGGTCGGGACCGAGCACCGCCAGTTGCGAAGCCACCTCGGCCGGCGTCCGCAATGTGCAGAGCTGGGGGCCACGGAGGTCTGCCACCGCCTGCGCGGTCGCAATGCGAACCCTTATCAGGCCCCGAGGCGGTTGCGGCGGACCGAGCTCGAAGCTGCCGATGAGACCTAGGTGGATGTGCAGAAACCGATCACCGTCGAATTCGCAGAACAGATGCTTACCGTGCGCCGTTCCCTCGATCATCCGTGTCTTGTCCAGCTGTGCGGCTGACTCCGCAAAACGGCCTTGCGGACTGCTGACCGAGACCACTTGCCCGCCGAAGGTCTGGGTCAGGTCGATAGCGAGCCGGTGCAACGTGTGCCCTTCCGGCAAGGTTTGCCTCCTAAGCCCTTCAAGAGAGACGAGTCTGCTCGAATAACACTTCCATTGCGATCATGCACGCAGCCAGCGAATCTGTTTTAGCGTGTGAGCCATGACAGGTGCGTTGCCACCTGGGGGTCGGCCCTCAGGAACGCACGGCGGAGGAACACACTACTCGGGGACGATGCACGACTCTCGCGACTTGTGGCCGCGGGATTTTGGGCGGGACGGTGTCTCGGGGCTGGTCACTCTCGACCGTGCCATGCGAGGGCGGGATGTGTCCCGCCCGGACCTTGATGATGAACGCGTCGCAGCGGAGGTCATCGACGAGCTGCTCGCTCGGGTCGATGGACGTCGCCCGGGTGGCTCACAGCGCAACGAATAGTTTCAGGTGTGGCGCGCAGTAGCCGCTGA
>DASRJV010000195.1:0-2548 GCA_035649295.1 Propionibacteriaceae bacterium | reverse complement strand
ACTCCGGCGTCAGGTCCGGTGAGCCGCCCGACATCGGGCCGCACGACGACGGCGCCGCGGCTGCGCAGCGTACCGATGTTGGCCTGCGTTGCGGGATTCAGCCACATCTCGGTGTGCATGGCGGGTGCAAAGACAATGGGGCAGTGCGCGGTCAGCAGCACATTGGTCAGCAGGTCGTCGGCACGTCCTGAAGCGGCCCGAGCGAGCAGGTCAGCGGTCGCCGGCGCGACAAAGACCAAATCGATCTCCTGCCCGATCTTGACGTGGTGCACCAGATGCACGTCGTCGAACACCGACGTGTGTACCGGCCGGCCGGACAGTGCGGCCCAGGTGGCCACGCCCACGAACTCCAGCGCCGCCGCGGTCGGAACCACAGTGACCTCGTTGCCGGCGCCTTGCAGCCGACGCAAGAGCTCACATGCCTTGTACGCGGCAATGCCGCCCGATACCCCGAGAACGATGCGACGCGGCGTGCTCATCGAGGGGTCACCGGCCGGCAGTTGCTCAGGCAGTCTCGAAAGGCGACTCGGGGTCCTCGTCAGCGGATGCTTCAGCGTCGACGTCTATGCACGCCAGCTTGCCCTCGTTTACCTCACGGAGGGCAATGGAGAGAGGCTTCTCTTGCACTGTGGTCTCGACGAGCGGACCAACGTGGTCGAGTAGGCCCTCGCCGAGCTGGGAGTAGTACGCGTTGATCTGTCGAGCGCGCTTTGCCGCGAACAAGACCAACTTGTACTTGGAATCTGACTTCGTCAGAAGCTCGTCGATGGGTGGATTGGTGATCCCCTCAGCAAGCAGATGCTTTCCAGACACGTATGAACCTTCAGTTTGAGTGAACAAGCCAGCCGCTGCACAGGTTGCGCCACGTCAGATGAACTGAGTCAGCACATGCCGAAGTGACTGCACGGCTACAGACAGACCAAGGCTACCAAGTCTTTCACCGCTTGGCCTATTTCACCGTTGACGACCACGTGGTCGAACTCGGTCTGCGCTGCCATCTCTTCCCGCGCAGTGTGCAAGCGGCGATCCTGCTGCGCAACGGACTCCGTGCCCCGTCCAACCAACCGGCGTACCAGCTCCTCCCACGACGGCGGCGCAAGGAAGACGAACTGAGCCTCTGGCCAGCTGCTGCGTACCTGCCGCGCACCCTGGAGGTCGATCTCCAGCAACGCGGGACGACCGTGAGCGATCGCCTGCACGACGGGGGCACGTGGCGTGCCATACCGGTGCACACCGTGCACAGTCGCCCACTCCAACAGCGCACTTTCGCTGATCAGCGCATCGAACTCATCGGCAGAGACGAAGTGGTAGTGCACACCGTCGATCTCACCCGGCCGCGGCGGGCGCGTGGTGACCGAAACCGAAACGAAGATCTCTGGGTGTTCCTTCGAGAGGCGCGTGACGACAGTCCCCTTGCCCACTGCGGTCGGACCCGAGACCACGGTGAGACGCGGCGACGTCACGAGTTTCGGGGTGGCGTGGATCGATCAGAGAACTCGGCAATCAGAGCCGCTGCCTGATGCTTGCCCAAGCCCCGCAACCGGCGATTGGCGGCGATATCGAGCCTCTCCATGACCTTGTTGGCACGCACTGTGCCTACTCGCGGGAGTGCCTTCAAGACATCGATGACCTTGGCGTGGGCGATGACGTCGTCATCTTCGGCGATATCGAGCACCTGGGCGAGGCTGCGCTCCCCGGAGCGGAGCGCCTGCTTCATCTCAGCGCGGCGGCGGCGAGCCTCGGTCGCGGCATGCCGTGCTTGCTGGCGCTGCTCGTCGCTCAAGGGGGGAATCGTCACAGCTCGCGTCCTCATCTGCCGGCCAGGCAAATTTCTTGGGCACTGCTCACGCGACCGACGCTCGCAGTGCAGTAGTTGATCCGCCGATACGCAGCGAATCAGTCGGGAGATTTGGAAACTTACCGCAACCCAATCACTGCTTCCATCTCACCCAGCACCCGTGTCGCCGCGGCCCGCAGCTCAGCTGGTGCTGGACCGGCAGACATGACCTCGCGACTGGTGGATGGCAGCACAAATTGGGTCGCGTCCGCGAAGACCGCAGCGATGTCGGCCGCGGTACCGCCCTGTGCTCCGATGCCTGGAGCAAGGATCGATCCACCGAGGGCCGAGAAGTCGGTCTGGGTATCTCCGATCGTCGCGCCGACCACGACGCCGACCGGCCCGAGGATCGCTCCGGGCTTACGCCGGGAGGCATTGCGGCTGGCCACCTCATCGATGATGATCTGGCCTACCGTTCGCCCGTCAGCTGCACGAGCGTGCTGGACTTGACGGCCTTCCGGGTTGCTGGTCAGGGCAAGAACGTAGACGCCGCGCCCGCCTCGATCAGCCAGCTCAATCGCAGAGTCCAGTGAGCCGAAGCCGAGGTACGGGTTGAGGGTCACCGCGTCGGCAGCCAGGGGCGAGCCATCACTGAGATAGGCCGAGGCGTACGCGTCCATGGTCGACCCGATGTCACCTCGCTTCACATCGAGCAGCGAGATGGCTCCGGCTGCCTTGATGTCGGCCAGCGTGCGCTCCAGAACAGCGATT
>DASRJV010000194.1:0-3204 GCA_035649295.1 Propionibacteriaceae bacterium | reverse complement strand
CCTGACGGATGCTGGGCAGACACCTACACCGTGGTCGCGCACAGCGGCTCGGAGGGCGAGTTGCCGTCAGACAAGATCAAGGCCGGCTCCACCTTGCAACTGCCGGGTCACACGGTCGTCGTCCTGCAAGTCGATTAATTTGGAGCTGCTCGCGCATCGCGCGCAGCTCCAAATATTAGGGCACGTAGCCGGCCGACGGCGGTGTCGGGATGCTTGCTGGCAAGGTCGCCAGGCCCATTTCCGCCTCGTTCGCCAGCAGCGGGTGATAGGGCACGACACGCACGGTGTAGCCAATCGCGCCAGCGCGCTTCGCCTCCACCCATCCCTCGTACCGGCGCAACCCGCCGTCGACATTGTCACCGGTAGGAAATGGAGTGACCCGAGGCTCATAAAGCCGGTCGTCACCACTTACTCGACCGGTGACCAGCTGCACCTGAATATCGTCCGGAGTGAGCTCGCCGAGCCGGACCAGCGCGCTGACGTGGATCTTGGTTCCTACCTCGACCTGCTCGCCGCCCAGCGATTCGACGTGTTCGACAGCCACACCCGACCACGCCTCACGAACCTTGCGCTTCCAGCTCGCTAGTGCGGGTGCTCCGCCATTCGAGGCGTCCAGAGCGAGGCTCGAGGCTGAGGCAGATGTGTAGAGGTTCGTCACATAGTCGCGAACCATCCGCGACGCCACGACCTTGGGAGCCAGACCGGCAATGGTGTTCCGGATCATCTGAATCCAGCGCTCCGGCAGACCCCGGTGGTCAAGATCATAAAAACGCGGCACGATCTCGTTCTCGATGATGTCGTAGAGCGCCTTGGCCTCGAGATCATCACGACGATCAGCACCGTCGGCACCCTCGGCAGAGGGGATCTCCCAGCCGTAGGCCGGATCGAACCACTCGTCCCACCATCCGTCGCGGATCGACAGATTGGCTGCGCCATTGAGGGCTGCTTTCATCCCCGATGTGCCACAGGCCTCATAAGGGCGCAACGGGTTGTTCATCCACACGTCACAGCCCGGGTAGAGGTGCTTCGCCATCGCCATGTCGTAGTCGGGCAGGAACACGAGGTGTTCGCGCACCGCCGGATCGTCGGCAAACTGCACCATCTGCTGGATAAGGGCCTTGCCGCCTTCGTCTGCTGGATGGGCTTTGCCTGCGATGACGATCTGAATCGGTCGCTTCTCATCGGTCAGCAAGGCCTTGAGCCGAGCCGGGTCGCGCAACATCAAGGTCAACCGTTTGTACGACGGCACCCGCCGGGCGAAGCCGAGGGTGACCACATCGGGATTGAGCGTCTTGGCGACCCAGTCCCCCGTCATGCCACGATTGGCGCTGCTCTCAGCCAGCCGCGAACGCGTCATGGTGATCAGGTCCTCGCGCATCCTTCGCTTGAGTGCCCAGATCGTCTTGCTGTCGACCCCCTCCAGCGCGTTCCAGTCATAGCCATCACTCTCTGATGGGCTACCGCTCGGCGCCTCGAGCAGGTCGAGCAGATCGCGATGCACCCAGGTGAGATGGTGCACGCCGTTGGTGATGGCGTTGATCGGCACCTCGCTGGTGTCGAATGCTCGCCACAGCCCTTGGAACATCTCGCGGGACACCGAGCCATGGAGAGCGGACACGCCGTTAGCCC
The DNA here is from genome assembly GCA_035649295.1 of Propionibacteriaceae bacterium. GTDB lineage: Bacteria > Actinomycetota > Actinomycetes > Propionibacteriales > Propionibacteriaceae > Microlunatus. Next base: position 1,575 of record DASRJV010000194.1, on the reverse strand, counting down.
GCTGCGACAGCCGGAAACCCATCACGGCCATGTTGAACTTGCTGGGGTCGCCGCCCTCGTAGTCCTCGGCGCCCAGGGCAAGGACCCGGTCCAGCGGCAGATCCTCGAAGCCCGAGAACTGGTGAACGATCAGCTCGCGGGGGAACCGGTCGATGCCGGCCGGAACCGGGGTATGCGTCGTAAAGATGGTGCCTGCGCGGTTGCGCTCCAAAGCAGTGTCGAAATCATCACCGTTCTGCATGTATTCGCGAATCCGCTCCAACCCGAGGAACCCGGCGTGACCCTCGTTGGTGTGGAACACCGCTGGCGGCGGAGCGCCGGTGATCCGGCAGTACGCGCGGATGGCGCGTACGCCGCCCATACCGAGCAACACCTCTTGTTCGAGCCGGTGGTCGGTGCCGCCACCGTACAGCCGGTCGGTCACCTCCCGCTCATAGCCGGCGTTCTGCTCGACGTCGGAGTCCAGCATCAGAAGCGGGACGCGACCCACCTGCGCCACCCAAACCTGGGCGAAGAGAGCACGTCCGGCGAGTGGAACCTCGATCCGGACTGGTCCGGTGTCATCGTGCAGCAAGGTCAACGGCAACGAGTTCGGATCGAGCAGCGGGTAGCGCTCCTGCTGCCAGCCCGCAGCGTTCAGGGACTGCCGAAAGTATCCCTGCCGATAGAGCAGGCCGACTCCGATGATCGGGACACCCAAGTCGCTTGCGGCCTTGAGATGATCTCCAGCGAGAATGCCCAGGCCGCCTGAGTACTGCGGAAGCACCTCAGTGATGCCGAATTCAGGTGAGAAGTAGCCAATGCTCACCGGCGCTGCGGGGTTTTCGGCGGCGTACCCCTGGTACCACAGATCGCCAGTCAGGTAGTCGGCAAGGTCGTCCTGGATGAGGCGAAGGTTCTTCAGGAAACGCTTGTCAGTGGCCAACGCCTGGAGACGCTCAACAGACACGTCTGCGAGCAACCTGATCGTGTCACCACCGGTACGTTCCCACAGCTGCGGGTCGACCGACCGGAACAAATCTTGCGTCTCCGGATGCCAGCACCAGCGAAGGTTGCGGGCCAAATCCCCCAGGGGCTTTAGAACCTCAGGCAGAACCGGGCGCACGATAAAGCGACGGATAGCGCGCACCCGCTTAACTTACCGGCGAACCTTGGCTGATATCGGCTTTGTGCTGCATCGGTTCGATGCACCACGCCTTCCGGGCGCAATCTGGCCGGGCGATCAGGCAGCATGGAACCCTCGCGAGTCGACCTCACCACCCCCTGCCGCGTGGCCAGTCTGGCCGATAGGTTGGCACTCGTGACGGCAACCAACTCAGGCTTCCCCGTACCTGAGCGCGACGACGCGGCTCAGCCAGGCTCCGCAGAATCCTCGTCCCCACAAGCCTCCACGGCGACGCCGACGACCACAGGTAGCGCCAAGCCCAGTGTGACTGTTGACCAGCCTGCGCTCGGAGCGCCGATAGATCGCATTCCGGTGCACAAAGTGTCCCCGGTTATCGAAGGCGGCGCATACCCCGCGAAGGCGGTCGTCGGAGAGGCCATTCCGATTCGGGCGACGGTGTTCCGGGAGGG
>DASRJV010000193.1:0-7825 GCA_035649295.1 Propionibacteriaceae bacterium | reverse complement strand
CGCCGTACGCCGAGCGCACTGAACTCGATGCAACGCCGGGGCTGCCTGTGCGAATCAAGGCGGCAGGCAGCGAGTGACCCACTTGGGGCAGCGGCAGGCTCACGTCGCGAAGCGCAGCAGTGCACAAACGATCACGGCTAGCAGCATCGCGAGAACGGCAGGCACCCGAAACCACAGCGCGACCGCAGCGACGCCGACTCCGGCCGCGCGGGCATCGATGACCAACTGCTGACCATGCGTGAAGGTGCCCGTCACGATGAGGGCGCTGATCACCGCCGGCGCAACCAAAGCGACGACTCTGGTGAGGGCCGCGGGTGGTTGCCGTCCCCCGGCAAGCACTGGACCGAGCGTCTTCATCAGCACGGTACCGGCGGCCAACACGAGAATCAGTAACCACGTTTTCATGCCTCATCTCCTGCGCTGGCTTGTGTCACTGACTGACGCGGTGTGCGAAGCCCGATCAGCGCCGCCCCTGCTGCCACCAACACAGGCACTCCGGGTGGGGCAACAGGTGTCAGCGCAAGAGTGATAGCTGCGGCGCAGACCGCGACGATGATCGGACGAAGGTTCGGCGGTGCCGCGGAACCGTGACGGCTCGGACCACCGGCTCCTCGACGCGTCCGGCGAACTCCGCCCTGGAAGCGTTCAGGGAACAAATCGGGCAACAACAGGCTGAGGTAGAAGACAGGAAACAAGACATCAAGCCCCCAACGGGCTGGGTCGCCGATCGCGCTGGCTCCGACGACTCCGACAACCGTGCCGCCGATCCATGGCAGATACTGCAGAGGAGCGGCCCAGGCGATCGCGCTGATATCAAATCGGCCGCCTCCACGATGGCCTATGACGAACGAGGCGTCGGCCAGCAATGCCCCGGTGAGCAGGCGTCGCAGCGGTCCGCCCTTCATCGAGGGAGCGATCGCGAACCCCATCGGCAAGAAACGGGTGTTAGCCAGCAGCCCCGTACCGGCCGCGAGCGCAGTCCCGCCTCCAGAGGACAAGATGCTGAGTGCAGCGAACTGCGCGGTACCCGACCAGACGACGGCCGACATCACAATCGATGGCAGTGCCCCGAGCAGCGGAGCGGCCAACAGCCCGAAGCTCATTCCGACCGCAGCGACGGGCAGCGCGATGGGCACTGACGCGCGCAGGCCTTCAGGCCAAGCGGTGGGCGTCCATCTCACGGCCAACGCTGCGCCTACGACCTGCCACGCGTGGCGTACGGCGTGTGCGTTGGCAGGGTCATGCGTGGTGCGCGGCGGGGTCTGCGTTTACCGACCATGGACAGCAGCATCTGCACCCGGAAGCGGTGCCCGCGATACGGCTCGAGGATTTCCAGACAGGCGTCGTCGTCGAGTTCCTCGCCGGTTAGGGCATAAGTAATGTCCCTGCCGACGTGGTAGTCGCCGATGCTCCAAGCGTCGGGATCACCATGCGCGCGCTGCCGTACCTCGGCTGAGGTCCAGGGCCCGACGCCGGGGAAGCTGCGCAACGCCTGATCCGCCTGTCCGTACGACAACGTCAAGGTTCGCTCCAACCCGGCGGCCCGGCTGGCCGTCCGGACCAGGGTGCGACTCCGCCGCTGCTCGACTCCAGCAGCGAGGAATCGCCAGCTCGGAATTTTGCACCACACTTCGGGTGGCGGCGGCAGGTACATGCCGTACGCAGCAGAGCCGGGCTCTCGCGCCGGGCCGGGCGCTGGCTCGCCAAACTCCCTTACTAGCAGCCGCCACGCCCGAAAGGCTTCCTTGCCAGTGACGACTTGTTCGATGCAGGCAGGAGCCAGCGCCTCGAAAACCGCCTCCGTGCGGCCGACACGGAAATGGCCGTACCGCTGACATGCCTCGATCAGTGGGCCATGTTCGAGACGTGGCCGGAAACCCCGGGGATCATCGGCCGCCCCGAGCAGCCGCGGCAATTGATCAAGGCTCCACTCGGCGCCTTCACCCCACGCTCGAGCGGACACCTGACCGGCGTTCGCAATGATCTTGATCAAGGCCGGTCCTGCCGGCGTACGGGTGGCACGCAAGTAGATGTCGCCGACGCGGCGATGAGTCGGATCACCCGGACCGCGCCGCAGTTGGCCGAAGATCGGGCCCATCATGGCGGAGTGCCGGAGCCGGACCTGGCGGGTCAAGCCGTTCATCGAGCCTCCGGGCGGTTGATCGAGAAGACGCCGTCGGGGCGGCGCTGGAATCCATTTCGCAGCAGCACCGTCTGCGAGATGACGTTGTCAGCATCGGTCTCCGCAACGACAGTATCCGCTCCGTCCTGCCACGCTTGCTGCAAGATCAAGGCGCAGGCCCGGCTCGCCACCCCGCGGCCACGCCACGCGGGCACCACGCTGTAGCCGATTTCGACCGCCAATTCCGGGCCCGGCGGCCCGTGGAAGCCGATGTCGCCAACAACCACATCATCGACGACGATCTGATGGATCCACCACTGTGGCGACTTACCAACTGTCCCCAGCATTGCCCTATGGGCGGCGAACAGCATTGCGATCGCATCAATGCTGTCGGGCAGCGGATACTGGCGATGCCAGGCAGGCTGCTGCCCTTCGACAGGCTCAGGGCGCGACTTGTCAGGCTCAGGGCGCAGATTGCTCGGCCTCGCGGTGCGCAGTCTGCCGCTCAGCATCAGTCGCGCCGCCCTGACCGGCAACGGCACCAGCCGGAGATCGTAAGTGGCGTGCGGGCTCGGCTCTGGCGAGCTTAGTCTTCGGTGGCTTGTGGCCATGGGTTCTTCCGGCAGCCCCCAAGTCCCTTGGTTTGCTGCATCATCACCGGCGCCAGCCGTCCCGGACCCGGGCAGTGCACATGGGTCTTGCCCAGTGCATGTCCGAACTCGTGATTGACCAGGTAGCGCCGGTAGTTGGTCAGATCTGAGCCGTACGAGTCGACGCCCAACAGCCAACGTTTGGCATTCAGGACCACCCGATTGCCGTTCTGGCAGGACACCTCGCCGCGGGTCAGGTAGGGCGCGCATAGTCGATCGGTGGTGTTGGGGGTCACGATGTAGGCGTGCAGTGTGGCCGCCTCGCCGACCGGCGCGAGTTCGAAACGCCAGCGATGGGTGCCACGCCAACTGCGCTTGTCGTTGAGCACCTGCTGAATCAGCACCGCTGCCTTGTTGGGATCGATTGAGAGGCCATCTTCAATTCGTACGTCATAGCGGATCAAGACGCCCGACGACGTCGTCGGGCGCACGCTCTTCTTGGCCGCCCGATAGGTGCCCGGCCCGCTCGCCGGCACTTCTACTTGTTGATGAACGCGTTTGGCTTTGCGCTTCGCCTGCAATTTGACCGGAGTTACCCCGGCGCGGGCCGAGGGGGACGGCTCGGCGCCCGCCCTTGAGGAGGGTGTCGCGGACACCTCGCTGCTCGGCATAGCCACAGGAATGCCGGTAAGTGGGCCGGTGACCTGAGCGACGAGGGCGCTATCGGTGAGCACTGTCGGCAGCGTGCGTAAGCACAGCCCGATAAGGCCAAGAGCGATGATCCCGGAGATCAGGCCGGCCGCACTTCGGCGGTGTCGCGCAGCCCGGCCAATCCCAGCAGAGGGATCGGACCTGATATGACCTGGATGCCGTGGGTTAGATTGTGGGCTGAGTTTGCTCCTGGATGCCTGGCGAGCCACTGTGCGACGCGGCCGTATGCCGTCCCGACTCGCCCCAGGTAGCTGGCTCACGGGGACTAAGACTAGGCGGCATCGTGGCTCACTCACACTCAAGTTCAGAGCATCTTTCAGATATCGGTCCACAGCCGTTGGTGAACCCCGACGAGCTGCGCCACCACCAACGCGCCCTGCGGATCCTGATTGTGGTCCTCATCCCGTTGGCCATTTGGACCGTGGTAGGGCTGATCGCCTTCTGGCCGGGCGACATCTCACGCCATGTCAACTCCGACGTGGCTGGTTACAGCGTTCCTGGGGTCACCTATCCGACCGCCCGGATAACCGGCATCAAGGAGATCTCGTGCGAGGGTCTCTCGGGATCCACTCCTGGAGCGACTGACGCCCGCTGCGCCGATGTGACATCTGAGCTGCTCGAGGGCAGCGACAAGGGCAAGGCAGTAACCGTGCCGATGACCGCCGCGATCTATTCGTCGGGAGTCAAGGTCGGCCAGGTCATCAAGTTGGTACGGGTGCCGCCAGCCGGAGATCAGCCGGCCCAGTACCAGTTCTCTGACTTCCAGCGGAGTACCCCACTGCTCGTCATGGCGTTGATTTTTGCTCTTGTCGTGATTGTGGTCGCCCGCTGGCGCGGCTTCGCCGCACTGATTGGTCTAGGCTTTGCCGGCTTCATCCTGGTCACGTTCATGTTCCCAGCACTGATTGCTGGGTCCAACCCGATCATGGTTGGGCTGATCGGTTCCGCGGCGATCATGTTTGTCGCTTTGTACGCCGCCCACGGCTTCAGCGCTCGCACGACGACTGCCCTGGTGGGGACACTCTTCGGACTGATCTTGATAGCGCTACTCGGCTACGCCACGACCAAGTGGGCGCATCTAAGCGGCGTTGCCGCTGAGGACGACTACGTATTGGCGGCCGCTGCGCCTGATCTCCGGCTGACGTCCGTGGTGATCTGCGGCATCATCGTCGCCGGCCTCGGCGTACTCAACGACGTGACGATTACTCAGGCCTCTGCGGTCTGGGAGCTAGCGGACCAAGGCGCGACGCACAAGTACCTGTTCTCCCGGGCGATGCGGATCGGACGAGATCACATTGCTTCGACTGTCTACACCATCGCCTTCGCGACCGCCGGCGCATCGCTCAGCGTGTTCTTGTTGATCAAGGTCAACAATCGACCAGTGCTTGATGTGCTGCTGACTGAGCGGTTCGCGGCCGAAGTGCTGAGCATTCTGGTGGGCTCGATCGGGCTGGTCTTGGCGGTCCCGCTGACGACTGCCGTGGGCGTGGCTGTGGTGCGGGCCAGTGGAAGCGCCCGGACGCAGGTACGGCAGGCTGGTACGGCTCGCACTGTTGACACCGTCGGTAAGCAACGGCAGGCAGCCGTCAAGGAGCACGCGCTCCCTAGGCAGCCGGAACGCCGCCCAGCGCAAGTGCCGGAGGCGACGACGACCAAACTGCCCCGCGTCAGCCAGCCGTCCCCACCCGATACGTCGAATGGTGCCGACCTGGCAGCTCCGGATACTCAGGTCAGGCGCCGGCGGCTACGGCGTCAAACCGACGATGATTTCGGCGACTTCACCTACCTCCACGACCCCGTCGAGAGTGAGCCAAAGGCGCCCGAATCTCGCGGCCGGCGCGCGCTGTAGCTTCCTGTGCGCCCCGAGCCCGGTCGAAGGGCGCTCGACTCTCTCGCCGATGGGCTTGAGCTCAAGTTGACTTTAAGTTGAACAATTGGCGCATGCCTCATGCACTGATTACCGGTGCCTCGATCGGGCTGGGCCGAGCGGTTGCCTTCGAGCTAGCTCGGCGCGGCTGGACCCTCAGCATCGACGCCCGGCACGCGGAGCCGCTTGCCAGCACCGCCTGGGCTCTGTCGGAACTCACCACGGTGCGCGCAATGCCCGGTGACGTCGCCGATCCGGCGCATCGCGCGCAGCTGGTTGCTGCGGCAGCCGAGGTCGGCAGGCTGGATCTGCTGATCAACAACGCGAGTGATCTTGGTGGATCGCCGTTGACGCCGCTGCGTGATCTTGAGCCTGAGACCTACGAGCAACTGCTGCTCACCAACGTTATTGCGCCGCAGCAATTGATACGGGCATTGCTGCCTTCGATGCATGCTCAGACTGTGATCATCAACGTGTCCTCCGACGCAGGCGTCGACCACTACCAGACATGGGGCGGCTACGGCTCGAGCAAGGCGGCGCTTGATCACCAGACGCTGACCTGGGCTGCAGAGGAGCCGGACTTCCGGTGGTACAGCCTGGACCCAGGCGACATGCGGACTGCCATGCACCAGGCGGCGTATCCGGGCGAGGACATCAGCGACCGCCCGGAGCCGGAGACGGTAGCCCCGATCGTGGTCGCCCTCATTGGCTCTCGCCTGCCCAGCGGCCGCTATCGGGCCGCCGAGCTGATTGCAACGCTTGCAGAGCGAGCAGGATCGCAATGAGCACCCTCGTTGCGGCTCGGGCCTATACGCGGTTTGCATCTCCAGCGGACCATACGGCGACCGAGCCGCCGGAGATGCGTGGTCTGCGGCGCGACGGCGTACGGCTCATGGTCGCGAACCCAGCTGGGATCCAGCACACAGTCTTCGATCGCCTAGTCGACCATGTGGGCGCCGGTGATGTGCTCGTGGTCAATACCTCGGCCACCGTTCCGGGCCAGCTCGACGGTACCCGGCACGGCTCGGCTGTCGTCGTGCATATCGCGAACCGACTTGGCGACGGCACTCGGGTGGTCGAGTTGCGCACGTCGCCAGACGCCTCGGCTCCAGTTCTCAACGGCCGCATCGGTGAGCACATTGGCCTACCGGCAGGCGGCGTGCTGGAGCTCATCGAGCCGTATCCCAAACCTGATTCCTCTCCAACCGGCGCCGGAAATCGGCTGTGGCGTGGCCGGGTCATGATCGAGCAACGCCTTTCCGCCTACCTGCGAGAGCATGCGCGGCCAATTAGCTATGGCTACCTCAACGGCTCGTTCCCCCTTTCGGCGTACCAGACGATCTTCGCCCTCTGTCCAGGTAGCGCGGAGATGCCGAGCGCGGCCCGTCCGTTCAGTGCGGAACTGGTCGCTCGACTGGTGGCCCGGGGCGTGATCTTCGCGCCTATTACGCTGCACACCGGGTTGTCCTCGCAGGATGCGGGCGAGGCTCCGCAGCCGGAGTGGTTCGAGGTCAGCGCGACGACCGCCCATCTGGTCAACTCCAGCAAGGCGGGTGGCGGCCGGGTGATCGCGGTTGGCACGACGGCGACACGTGCCATCGAATCCGCTGCCCAGCTGGACGGGCGTGTGGTGGCAGTCTCGGGTTGGACCGATCTGGTGATCTCTCCAGAGCGACCGGTACGCGTTGTCGACGGGTTGATCACGGGCTGGCACAACCCTGAGGCATCACACCTACTTTTGGTCGAGTCGGTGGCTGGCGCCGAGCTGACTCAGCGCGCGTACGACACGGCCGTTGCCGAGCACTATCTCTGGCACGAGTTCGGAGATTCTGCGCTATTTTTTTGAGGCTGCTCGCGCATCGCGCTTGGGAGTCCGCCTAGTTCGTCGTCGCTCGCAGAGGAAAAAGCGCCTCCGCTCCCTTCTCCTCACCACGGCGGCGCGCGATTCCCGACGCTCGCAGCCTGCTTCTTCCAGAGGTGGAACCTTAACGCCTAGGTAACGAGGCGGTGAGTAGGCTCCGCCCTATGGCGGACGTGCTCTCCAACTACCGGACGGGTGATGCGTTCGACGAGATGATGGACGCGGAGGGCAGCGTCCGCCCCTCCTACAAGGCCGTCGCCTCCGCCCTCAGCCGCTCAACCTCAGACGATCTCCGTGTGATCGCGGAGTCTCTGGCCAACAACTACACCCAAGCCGGTGTGACCTTCGATGTCGGCGGTGTGGAACGACCTTTTCCGCTTGACCTGGTGCCACGCGTCATCGCGTCGCCGGAGTGGGAGATCATCGAAGCCGGGGTTGCCCAGCGGGTGCGGGCACTCGAGGCATTCCTGGCTGATATCTACGCCGACGCGCGGGTGATCTCCGATGGAGTCATTCCCAGCCAGCTGATCACGTCCTCCACCCATTTCCACCGGGCAGTGTGGGGCATCGAGCCTGCCAACGGGGTCCGCATTCACGTCGCTGGCGTGGATCTGATCCGCAACCCCGCAGGCGACGTACGCGTACTGGAGGACAACGTCCGGGTGCCGAGCGGG
>DASRJV010000192.1:0-3625 GCA_035649295.1 Propionibacteriaceae bacterium | reverse complement strand
AGGTGCCGACTTAGGTGACGGCGCGGCCGCACAAGGACAGGAACCTGAGCCCGGAAGCGATGCGGAGCCACCAGCAACTGGTGGCGAGCCGACCCCAACGACAGCAGCTCCTGCGCCAGCTCCCGCGCAGGCCTCCCCTGCCGCGCATCCCCAGCCCGAGCCGGCCGCGTCACGTCGCACGCCGACAGTCGAAAAGCCCGCGCCGACCAAGGAGATCAGGCCGAGCTCGCCGGGAGCGCGGGGCGGGGTTCCCGCTGATCCCCCGAGCCATCAAGATCGGCCCAACGTCGCACTCAAAGAACCGGTCAAAACGACCATGCGCGGGGCTTTGGCACGTACCGCCAAGAACATGGACGTCTCCTTGACGGTGCCAACTGCGACTAGCGTTCGATCCCTTCCGGTCAAGCTATTGATCGACCAGCGCGTGGTCATCAACAACCATCTACGGCGGGCGCGCGGCGGCAAGGTCTCGTACACCCACATCATTGGTTACGCCATGGTGAAGGCCCTGAAGACGGTGCCTGCCATGAACAACGGCTACGACGTCATCGACGGCAAGCCGACGTTAGTCGTACCGGCTCATGTCAATCTCGGTCTGGCCATCGACCTGCCCAAGGAAGATGGCACCCGCCAGTTGCTCGTCCCGAGCATCAAGAACTGCGAAGAGTTGGACTTCGCACAGTTCTGGTCTGCGTACGAGCAAACGGTGAAGAAGGCACGAGCAGGCCAGCTGACGGTCGAAGACTTCGCCGGCACCACCATTACCCTCACCAACCCCGGGACCATCGGCACCAACCATTCGGTTCCCCGCTTGATGCAGGGCCAGGGCGCAATCATCGGCGTCGGTTCTATGGAGTATCCGCCCGAGTTCCAGGGCTCCGATCCTGATCGGCTCAGCGACATGAGCGTCTCCAAGATCCTGACGCTGACCTCGACATATGACCATCGAGTGATCCAGGGAGCTCAATCCGGTGAGTACCTGGCGCGCCTGCATGCGTTGCTCCTCGGCGAGGACGGCTTCTACGACGACATCTTCGGCGCGCTGCGCATCCCGTACGAGCCCATCCGCTGGGCACAGGACATCAGCAGTGATCATGAGGATCAGATCCCCAAGCAGGCCCGGATCATGGAGATGATCAACGCCTATCGGGTGCGCGGCCATCTGATGGCCGATACTGATCCCCTCGAGTACCGGCAACGGCGCCATCATGATCTTGACGTGCAGTCGCACGGCCTCACGCTGTGGGATCTGGACCGTGACTTTGCCACCGGGTCCTTTGCCGGCGGCCAAGGCCGGATGAAGATGCGGAAGATCTTGGGAATCCTGCGCGACTCGTACTGCCGCACCACCGGCCTCGAGTACATGCATATCCAAGAGCCGGCGCAGCGCAAGTGGATTCAAGATCGAGTAGAGCGGCCGCACGAGTCGCTGCCTCGCGAGGAGCACCTGCGGATCCTGGACAAGCTCAATGAGGCGGAGATCTTCGAGACGTTCTTGCAAACCAAGTTCGTCGGACAGAAGCGCTTCTCCTTGGAAGGCGGCGAGTCGGCAATCGTCCTGCTGGACGAGGTATGCGAGCAGGCGGCCGAAGCAAGCCTGGAGGAAGTCTGCATCGGCATGCCGCACCGCGGCCGGCTCAACGTGCTGACCAACATCGTCGGCAAGTCGTACGAGCAGATCTTCCGTGAGTTCGAGGGCAACCTCGACCCCCGCACCGTGCAGGGCTCTGGCGATGTCAAGTACCACCTGGGATCAGAGGGCAAGTTCACCGCATTGAGTGGCGCAACGATCAAGACCTCTGTCGCGGCAAACCCGAGCCACCTCGAGGCTGTGAACCCGGTACTGGAGGGCATAGCCCGAGCCAAGCAGGACATTCTTGACCGCGGAGCCGAGTTTCCGGTGCTACCGGTGCTGATGCACGGCGATGCAGCATTCGCGGGCCAGGGTGTTGTCGCCGAAACCCTCAACCTCAGCCAGCTGCGTGGCTACCGGACCGGCGGCACGATTCACATTGTGGTGAACAACCAGGTTGGATTCACCACGTCCCCAACCGAGTTGCGGTCGTCGATGTACTGCACTGACGTGGCCCGGATGATCCAGGCGCCGATCTTCCACGTGAACGGCGACGATCCGGAGGCCTGCATCCGCGTAGCTCGGCTGGCGTTCGCCTTCCGGCAGGAGTTCAACAAGGACGTGGTCGTCGACCTCATCTGCTACCGTCGCCGCGGGCACAACGAGGGCGATGATCCGAGCTTCACCCAGCCTCGGATGTATGACCTGATCGAGAGGAAGCGGTCGGTCCGCAAGCTCTACACCGAGGCCCTGATCGGCCGCGGCGACATCACCGTCGAGGACGCTGAGGCGGTGCTGAGCCGCTTCCAGCAGCGGCTGGAGACTGTCTTCAAGGAAGTACGTGGGTCGACTCAGCCTTCCAGAGACACGGATTACAGCCGAGTCCCGGCGTACCCCAAGAAGTCTGCTGCCAGGCACGGCACAGCGATCAGCATGGAGACACTCAAGAAAATCGCCGACGCGCATACCACCTTCCCGAGTGGATTCACTGTCCATCCGAAGGTGATGCCGCAGCTGCAGCGCCGCGCTGCAGCGATCACCCAGGGGCCAATCGACTGGGCTACCGCGGAGATCGTCGCTTTGGGCTCCTTGCTGCTGGAGCGCCGCACGGTGCGGCTGACCGGGCAAGACACCCGTCGGGGCACCTTTGTTCAGCGTTTCGCTTCCATCGTTGATCGCAAGACCGGCGAATCCTGGGTGCCGCTCAAGCACCTTGATGACGACCAAGGCAAGTTCCATGTCTTCGACTCGCTGCTGAGCGAGTACGCGGCGATGGGCTTTGAGTACGGCTACTCGGTGGCGAGCCCGGAGGCATTGGTGCTCTGGGAGGCCCAGTTCGGTGACTTCGCCAACGGCGCACAGACGATCATCGATGAGTTCATCACGTCAGGGCAGGCGAAGTGGACTCAGCAGTCTGGCGTGGTGTTGCTGTTGCCGCACGGCTACGAGGGCCAGGGTCCGGATCACTCGTCGGCTCGACTCGAACGCTTCCTCCAGCTGGCCGCTGAGGGCGCGTTCACGGTCGCGCAGCCGTCAACGCCCGCAAACCATTTCCACATGCTGCGACAGCAGGCGCTGGGCGAGCTTCATCGGCCGCTGATCGTCATGACACCGAAGTCGATGCTGCGCAACAAACTCGCAGTGTCCGACCCGTCGGACCTCACTCAAGGGTCCTGGAAGCCGGTGCTGGGCGATCCGACGATCGAAGACCCGAGCCAAGTCAGCTCGGTGCTGCTCTGCTCCGGCAAGATCCGTTGGGAGCTGATGAATGCCCGCAGCCAGGCCGGCAAGGATGGCCAGGTGGCGATCATCTCTCTGGAACGGCTCTACCCACTGCCGATGAAAGACCTCGTCAAGCAGCTCAAGCGCTTCGACGGTGTCACGGAGCTGCGCTGGGTGCAAGATGAGCCGGCCAATCAGGGGGCGTGGCCATTCATGGCACTGAGTCTTCCGCCGCGCTTGGCCGAGACGGAGCCCAGCCGAACCTGGCAGCTCACCAAGGTGACTCGACCGGAGTCTTCTGCGCCATCAGTCGGGTCGACGAGCGTCCAT
>DASRJV010000191.1:0-3713 GCA_035649295.1 Propionibacteriaceae bacterium | reverse complement strand
GTCTTGGCCTTCAACCTCTTCGGCGACGGGCTGCGCGATGCCCTCGATCCACGAGCCAACCGATAGGAATGACCATCGGGTGACACCCGACAAACAAGAAGGGATTCAGGAATGGACCATTCGAGATCCTGGCGAGCAAGGGGCCTGGCCGCCGCGGGCGTTTCGGCCGCTCTGGTGCTCGCTGCCTGCGGTGGCGGCGGCGGCGCCGGGGGCCAACAGGGGTCGAGCAACCAGAGCACTCAGGCCGCCTTCAACGCGGCGTCCACCGGCGTTGTCAGTCCCTCCGACAAGAAGGGCGGCACGCTCAAGTTCGCGAACGCCGGTGACTGGGACACCCTCGACCCGGGCGAGACCTACTACGCCTACTCCTGGAATTTCGCGCGGCTCTACGGTCGCTCGCTCATGATGTTCAAATCCGCACCTGGCAAAGAGGGCAACCAACTGGTACCGGATCTTGCCGAGGCCCCGGGCCAGGCATCCGATAACGCCAAGACCTGGACCTACAAGCTGCGTAAGGGTGTCAAATTCGATGACGGCACCGAGGTCACCTCGGCCGATGTCAAGTACGCGGTGCTGCGTTCGACCGACAAGCAAACCTTCCCAAACGGACCGGCGTACTGGGATGGCATGCTGAACCTGCCGAGCGGATACAAGGGTCCGTACAAGACGCCGAACATGAACACCGATTCGGCCATCGAGACACCCGACAAATCCACGATCGTGTTCCACATGAAGCAGCCGTTCGCGGCCTTCGACTATCTAGCTCAGCAGCCGAACACGATGCCGGTACCGAAGGACAAGGACACCGGCGCGAAGTATCGCAACTCGATCGTCTCCACCGGTCCATACAAGTTCGCCGACCTCCAGCCGGGCAAGAGCTTCAACCTCGTCCGCAATGATCAGTGGGATCCTGCGACTGATCCCAATCGCAAGGCGCTCCCTGATCGCATGGAGGTCGCCCTCAATGTCAATGCTGATGACATTGACAACCGGCTGATCAGCGGCGACCTCGATGTCGATGTGGTCGCAACTGGAGTCCAACCGGCCGCACAAAGCCGGGTCCTGACGGATCCGACCCTCAAGGAGAACGCGGACAACCCGCTCAGTGCGCGCCTCTGGTACACCTCGATCAACCCGACCGTCGCCCCGCTCAACAACATCGACTGCCGTAAGGCAATCGAATACGCCATGGATCGCACCGCCTACCAGACCGCTTACGGTGGCCAGTTCGCGGGTGGGGACTTGGCCACGACGATCTTGCCGCCGAGCATTCCGGGCTACTCCAAGTTCGATCTCTTCCCAGACGGTCCGGACCATAAGGGCGACCTCGACGCGGCCAAGAAGTCACTTGAAGCCTGTGGACAGCCGAATGGCTTCGAGACCAACATCGCCTACCGGGCCGAGCGGCCCAAGGAGAAGGCCACCGCTGAAGCGTTCCAGCAGGCATTGGGTCGGGTAGGCATCAAGCTCACGCTGAAGCCGTACCCGCAGGGCGATTACTTCGCGCAGTACGCCGGTTTGCCGCCGTACGTGGTGAAGAACAAGCTGGGTCTGGCCCTGAACGGCTGGGCAGCTGACTGGCCTGATGGCTTCGGTTTCCTGTCCCAGATCGTCGACTCGCGGGTCATCCGTGCGACCGGCGGATCCTCCAACACCAGCGTCCGCATCCCGGAGGTCGACAAGATGCTCGACAGTGCCCTGACCGAGCTCAATACCGACAAGCGCAACCAGATGTGGGGCGAAGTCGACAAGCGCGTCATGGAGGACGCCGTCATCTACCCAGGTGTCTATTCCAAGAGCCTGCTGGTGCGGTCGAAGAATGCCACCAACATCATGGTCACGGATGCATACGGCGAGTATGACTATCTGGGGTTGGGAGCCCAGAAGTAACTCAAGTAGAAATGATCATTTGCGCGCTGAGCCTGCTCGAGGCGCATCGACAGGCTCAGCGCGGATGATCAGTTAAGGAGGTGACGTGTTCGGCTACATCGTACGGCGGCTGGTGTGGGCAGTGCTGCTGCTGATCGTGCTCAGCATGGTCACCTTCTCGATCTTTTACTTGATACCGCGACTGGGCGGGGCGACTCCGGAGACGCTTGCGTCGCGTTACGTCGGGCGGGCGGCTACCGCGGAGACGGTCCATTTGGCTGCAGAACGGCTCGGGTTCCTTGACCCGGTACCCGTGCAGTACTGGCACTGGCTCAAGGGTGTATTAGTCGGCGCTAATTACGACTACGGCGCCGGCGTGGAGCGGTGCCCGGCACCTTGTCTTGGATACTCCTTCATCACAAAGCAGCCGGTGTGGCCTGAGTTGCTGGACCGTGCCCCGGTGACCATTTCGTTGACCGTCGGCGCCGCGATCATCTGGTTGGTCGCTGGGGTCTCAATCGGCGTGATCTCCGCGCTTCGACGAGGCACGGTGTTCGACCGCGGAGCCATGGGCATCGCGCTGGCCGGGGTGTCGCTACCGATCTTCTTCACCGGACTGATCGCGCTGGCATTTTTCAGCTACCAGCTTCGGATCACCGCGCCGGGCGGTTCGTACGTTCCCTTTAGTCAAAACCCCGCGCAGTGGGCGTACTCGCTGCTGCTGCCGTGGATCACCCTAGCCTTTTTGTTCTCCGCCCAATACGCCCGGCTGACCCGGGCGGGGATGTTGGAGACCATGACAGAGGACTACATTCGCACTGCGCGGGCCAAGGGACTCCCGGAGAAGACAGTCATTCTCAAGCATGCTCTGCGGGGGGCACTTACTCCGGTCCTGACCATCTTCGGCCTCGACGTTGGCCTGCTTCTCGGTGGCGCGGTGATCACCGAGAAGACGTTCTCCCTCAACGGTCTCGGCAAGTACGCCTATGACGGCATCGTCAGTGGCGACTTGCCCAAAATCCTCGGCGTGACCCTCGTCGCCGGGTTCTTCGTGATCATGGCCAACCTGTTCGTCGATCTTCTTTACGGCGTCATTGATCCTCGGGTGCGGCTCCAATGACGACATCCGCGCTCCGCGACCTGGTCACCCGGCATCCCGGGCGAGCGGACCAGCAGCCATTTCTGGAGGTTGTTGATCTTCGCGTGCACTTTCCGACCGACGACGGGTTGGTCAAGTCGGTCGACGGGTTGAGTTTCGCCCTCGACCGCGGCCGGACCCTCGGCATCGTGGGCGAATCTGGGTCGGGCAAGAGCGTCACCAGCCTGGCAATCATGGGCCTGCATACTCGGCCGGAGTCGGAGCGGGCCCGGCCCGGCGCCCAGTTGAGTGGCGAGATCTACCTCGACGGTGAGGAGCTGCTGGCCAAGACTCCGGAGTACGTCCGGGGCCTGCGGGGAAAGAAGATGGCCATGATCTTCCAGGACCCGCTCTCCGCAATGAACCCCTACTACACGGTGGGGAAGCAGATCATCGAGGCGTACCAAATCCACAATCCGGTGAACAAGAAAGTGGCGCGTAAGCACGCGATCGACTTGCTCGGTCGGGTGGGCATCCCCGAGCCGAGCCGGCGGGTCGACGCCTATCCACATCAGTTCTCCGGGGGAATGCGACAGCGCGCCATGATCGCTATGGCCCTCTCCTGCGATCCCGCCTTGCTCATTGCTGACGAGCCGACCACTGCTCTCGATGTGACTGTCCAGGCGCAGATTCTGGACTTGATCCGCGACCTGCAGAGCGAATTCAACTCCTCTGTGGTGTTGATCACCCACGACCTCGGCGTCGT
>DASRJV010000190.1:0-6453 GCA_035649295.1 Propionibacteriaceae bacterium | reverse complement strand
CCGCTTGCTGGGTATGGCGTAGCCGTGTTTCTCCACATGGCGTTCAACACCACCGCAACCTTGGCCCAGGGCAGCAGCCTGCTCTTCATCTATCTTGCGGTGGCGCTGCCACTCGTCATTGGCATGATCATCTTTGTGGTCCGGCAACTGTTCCGTGAGGGTCGGCTGATTCGGGAGCGCCTGATTGACTACGTTCGGCTGGGCTGGCTGCCAGAAGATGACCCCAAGGCAATGTCAAGGCTGCGTACCAGGCTTCGGGCTCTTTGGCACGCGCTGTTCGCCGGCCCGGAGACGTTCGTTGCCACGATTCGGATGCAGCGGGCGATTACCGAGCTCGCGTACCTGCGGGATGCTTTGACCCGCGGGATCATCGACCAGACCGGTCGCGTTCGGGAGAAGCAACTGCTGGCCAAGATCAGAACGATCCGCGGAAAGGCGATCATCCACCCGGAGGGACGAGCAGCCTATCCGTCGCTACGGCGTCGGCGTACGGCTGCCCTAGCTGCGTACCCACCGCCCAGCTATCCAGGGCCGGCTGGTCTTGGCGGCAACTATCCAGCCCCGAGCGCCTTCCCGGCGCCGACTGAGCTGCCGCAGGGCGCCGCGACCGCGGCTTCGGTGCCGGTTGGACAGACTGCTATCCAATACTCTGAGGTCGATCCCACCTGGAAACCGCCCGGAGAGTAGGGAACGGATGGCCGGCCGTCAGCTGACGCCGCTGGAGTCTGCGCTCACTGAACTGCGCTCTGCGGTGGCGCAGGTCACTCTGCCCCTACCGCTGCCCGGAGCCGAGGAGCAGCGCAAGGTAGCCCAGGAGATCGTCCGGCAGCTCGACGACTATGTGATGCCTCGATTGGCGACCATTGATGCGCCGCTCCTTGCTGTGGTGGGAGGCTCCACCGGCGCTGGCAAGTCAACGCTGGTGAACTCCCTGGTCGGGCGTGAGGTCAGCGCTCCTGGTGTGATCCGCCCAACCACGAGGGCGCCGGTGCTGGTGCATCACAGCAGCGACGCTGACTGGTTCACCGATGATCGAATCCTTCCTGGGCTTGCGCGATCAACGGGTGCGTCCAAGGAGGCGCGATCTTTGCAGCTGGTCGTCGAGGACTCCATTCCGCCGGGTCTGGCAATGCTCGATGCACCTGACATCGACTCAGTGGTGGTGGAGAACCGGCAGCTCGCTACGCAGCTGCTCGCAGCAGCAGATCTCTGGCTTTTCGTCACGTCGGCCGCTCGATATGCCGACGCGGTGCCCTGGGGTTTCCTGCGAGCTGCTGCGAACCGGAGCGCCGCGGTCGCCGTTGTCCTGGATCGGGTTCCGCCGCGCGCTATGACAGACGTGCCGCCGCATCTCGGCCAGCTAATGAGTGAACGCGGTCTGGGTGACTCGCCGCTGTTCGCGGTGCCGGAGACGACGGTTGACTCAGAAGGCCTGCTACCCCCGAGTGCGGTCCAGCCGATCAGGGCGTGGTTGGCGGCGCTGGCGGCGGATCAGGCCAGCCGAGCCAAGGTCGTGCACCAGACCCTTGATGGCGCGATTGCGGCGCTGGCTGCGAAGATGCCGGAGCTTGCTCGGTCGGTCGATGAGCAGCTCGAGGTGATCGAGCAGCTGCGGGCCGAGGTTGACCAGTCCTATGCGGAAGCGGTGCGGACTGTTTCGGTGCAGACCACCGATGGAACCCTGCTGCGCGGTGAGGTGCTTGCGCGCTGGCACGAGTTTGTCGGCACGGGAGAGTTCTTCCGGGCGCTTGAGCAGAAGGTGAGCTGGCTGCGGGATCGATTTGTGGCAGCTCTTCGTGGCGAGCCGCCAGGCGCTGGAAATCTCAAGGTCGCAGTCGAGTCTGGTCTGGAGTCGCTACTGCGGGAGGAGGCGGCGGCCGCGGCGGAGCGCGCTGAGGCGTCGTGGTTGGCCAACGCCGCTGGTCGTGCCCTGATCGAGGGTTCTGATCTTGATCTCTCGCGGTCTTCGGCTGACTTCGACCGAAAGGCCGGGCGTGCCATTCGCGACTGGCAGGGCGCCGTCCTGGATCTGGTGGCCGACGAGGGAATGAGCAAGCGGTCTAGGGCGCGGTTCTATGCACTTGGTGTCAACGGTGTCGGAGTGGCGTTGATGATCGTCGTATTCGCCCATACTGGGGGTCTGGTCGGGGCGGAGATCGGGGTCGCCGGAGGCACCGCGGTGTTGGCTCAGCGAGTATTGGAGGCTGTCTTCGGCGATCAGGCGATTAGGCGGCTTGCCCAGACGGCCAAGGATGATCTTGATGCGCGGGTTCAGGTGCTGCTGGCGGACGAGTTAGTGCGCTACCACATGATCTTGGACGGGCTTGGCGTGGATGCCGACCGGCCGGCAAGGCTGCGTGCGGTGGCTCGAGCGGTGGAGACGGCTCGTGAGCGCGGTCTGCCGGTCAGTGCGGCGGAGGAGGAAGCGGCGCTGCCGCCGGGTGAGCGGCGCCTCGCGATCGATCCGCCGACCGTGACCCAGATGCCATCGGAGGATGCGTCCGCCGACAGCGACATCATCGATGCCGAACTCCTCGACGAGCCGCGAGAGGAGCTGCGATAGTGGCCAGCCGAGGTCTAGGGCTGCTCAGCCGCAAGGACGCCGGCGTACGGCTAGTTGATCATCTTCAGGCACTTGGCGAAGCTGTGGAACTGTGCGATGGTCGGGTCGATTCGGATGCACTGAATGAAGCGCGGCGCGTAGTTGATCAAGCCGACCGGCGGTTGGCGATTTCCGGAAGTGCGACGGTGGTAGCGCTCGCGGGGGCTACCGGATCAGGCAAGTCGAGCATCTTCAACGCCTTGTCTGGGACCACCTTGGCAACAGTCGGCGTCCGTCGCCCCACCACCGCACATGCCATGGCCTGCAGCTGGGGCGAGGAATCGGCCGAGGACCTGCTGGACTGGCTCCAGATCCCGCGCCGGCATGCGCTGGAGGCCGATCCGGAGACGGCCGCGGCGCTGGATGGTCTCGTGCTGCTGGACCTTCCTGATCATGACTCGACCGAAGTTGATCATCGAATCGAGGTCGATCGGTTGGTGCGGCTGGTGGACATGCTGGTCTGGGTCGTCGACCCACAAAAGTATGCCGACGCCGCAATCCATGATCGTTATCTGAAGCCGCTGGCGCAGCACTCCGATGTGATGATGATCATCCTGAACCAGGTTGACCAGCTCTCCGCCAGCCAGCGTGAGCAGTGCCTCAAGGACCTGCGGCGGCTGCTGAGCTCAGAGGGTCTGGCCAAGGTACCGGTGATGGCGGTCTCAGCTGTGACCGGAGAAGGTATTGAAGGGCTCCGCGACGTGCTGGCCAAGCAGGTCGCTGAAAAGCAGGCAGCCGCGCTTCGGCTGGCGGCTGACGTCTCGGTTGCCGCGGCAATGCTGAGTGAGGCATCCGGTACCACCGAAGTGAGGGCGCTCTCCCAATCCAGCATCAACCAGCTGACGACACAGGTGGCGATTGCGGCGGGAGTGCCTGTAGTCACCGAGGCGGTCGGGAAGGCTTGGCGGTTGCGGGGCGGCTTGGCGACTGGGTGGCCGGTTTTGGCCTGGGTGGCCAAGTTCAAGCCTGACCCATTACGCAGGCTGCATCTGGATCGGCTCGGCGTTGGCCGGCGCCGGAAGGAGATCGATCCCTCTCGAGTGGGGCGTACCTCGTTGCCGGAAACGTCCGGTGTCCAGAAGGCACGCGTAGATACCGCGGTGCGAGCTCTCGCCGATCAGGCGGCTCAGGGTCTCACTCGTGGCTGGGCCGATGAGATCAAGCGAGCGGCTCGCTCAGCGGAGGAAGCGTTGCCAGACCGCGTCGACCGTGCCATCGCGACTACCGATCTTGATCTTGCTAAGCACCGGCGCTGGTGGCAGCTGATTCGGGTGCTGCAGTGGCTCCTGTTGGCGGCAGTGGTCAGCGGTCTGGGCTGGCTCGCATTGTCCTTCCTCCTGGCGTACTTGCAGCTTCCTCCGCTTCCCGAGGTGCTGTGGTGGGGGTTCCCGGCCCCAACGGTGCTAGCTGTCGGGGGCGTGCTGGCAGGTTTGCTGCTGGCCGGACTCGCCAGAATCGGTGTCGAGGTTGGCGCTCGGCGGCGTACCGCGAAAGCGCGGCAATCGCTGCGTGCGGCCATCGCGAAAGTGACTGGTGAGCTGGTGATCGACCCGGTGAAGGCCGAGCAGGAGCGATACGAAAGTGCCCGGTTAGCGCTGGAGCGCGCTCGGAAGTAGGTGTCCGCTGGAGCTCCCTCTCCGTTAGGTCAAATTCTCCGACTTCATTAGGTCGAATTTCCGACCATTGCAGACTTTCCGACACCTGACTGCAGCTCGGACGCATCAAATTCCGGCACTGGTCGGAGATTCGGCCCAGGGAGTGGCAGGTGATCTTCGCAGCTCACGGCCGTGTCCACAGCCGACAGGCACCTCCAAGTGTCATCCACAGATTTCGCAGCGACCGCACGATCCAAAGTCGCGTCCCCAACCTTGTTGGCGAAGACGCATTCGAAGGAAGCGAAAGGACGAGCCGATGGAGGCACTCGTACACATGACGGGCTACGCCGGATCCGAGGTGGAGGTCCGTGGCAACGGAACTGTCTCGGCTTTCAGGTTGGCCTGCACACCGCGCCTCAGAACCAAGAGTGGCTGGGCGGACGGCAACACAACGTGGATTGAGGTGAGCTGTTTCCGTCTGCTTGCCGAGCACGTGGCCGCAAGCGTACGCAAGGGCGACGCCGTGATGGTAGCCGGCAAGCTGCGGGCCAGTGTGTGGGAGAAGGACGGTCAGGCCCACGAGCGGCTGGTCCTGGAGGCTGACACAGTCGGTCATGACCTCAACCGCGGGACATCAGTGTTTCGGCGCCGACCGCGACTTAGTTCCACCGAAACTCGAGAGCCAGATGAAGGCCCACCGGACGACGAGGCGGAGGCGGCGGGGCCGAGCCAAGAGGAGCGTGCTGCCCAAGCCGCACAGGCCGCCTGAGGCAGTCCGTGCCGGTTCATCGGGGGCCGGTGTCAGGCGGACTGAGGGGACTCAGGCGGTGGGCCGGGTCCGACCCGCGAGGCGGATCCGTGCCCACAGGTGACGCACCATGTCAGGCTGGCCCGCCCCCCACGGTGGCCGTCGGTGGTGCGTCACCGCTCATCCCGTGGCTGGCATACTTGAGCGCCGCAAGTTATTTTGAGCTGCTCGCGCATGCCGACGCTCGCAGCTCTGTGCGATTTGCCCAATCTGGCGCTTCGCAAGGTCCCGGCGTACAAGTGAAGGTTTTCCGTCTCCATGCCTGAGTTCATTTACACGATGCATAACGTCCGCAAAACGCTCGGTGAGAAGGTGGTGCTTGACAACATCACCTTGTCGTTCTATCCCGGCGCCAAGATCGGTGTCGTTGGTCCAAATGGCACCGGCAAGTCGACGCTGCTGAAGTTGATGGCTGGCATTGAGAAGCCCAACAACGGCGATGCCACGCTCGCCAAGGATGCGACTGTGGGGATCCTGCTTCAGGAGCCGCCTCTGACCGAGGGAAAGACCGTCCTCGAGAACGTGGAGGAGGGGGTCGCCGACATCAAGGCCCTGCAGGCGCGCATGGATGAGCTGGGCGTCGCCATGGGCGACCCGGACGCCGACTTCGACACGTTGATGGCCGAGATGGGAGAGGTCCAAACCGAGCTGGATCATCGAAACGCGTGGGATATCGACTCTCAGCTCGAGCAGGCCATGGACGCCTTGCGCTGCCCGCCGGCCGACGCCATGGTGGATGTGCTCTCTGGGGGGGAACGTCGTCGGGTTGCGCTGTGCAAGCTTTTACTTCAGCAGCCCGACCTGCTGCTGCTGGATGAGCCGACGAACCATTTGGACGCGGAGTCGGTGCAGTGGTTGGAAACGCACCTCAAGGCTTACCCAGGGGCGGTTCTGGCCGTAACGCATGATCGCTACTTCCTGGACAACGTGGCCCAGTGGATCCTCGAGTTGGACCGCGGGCGGACCCATCCGTACGAGGGCAACTACTCCACTTACCTCGACACCAAGAAAGCTCGGCTTCAGATCGAGGGTCGCAAGGATGCCAAGCGGGCGAAGATCCTGGAGCGTGAACTGGAGTGGGCGCGGTCCAACCCGAAGGCGCGGCAGGCCAAAAACAGGGCGCGGCTGGCTCGCTACGAGGAGTTGGCGACCGAAGCCGAGCGCAGTCGCAAGCTCGATTTTGAAGAGATCAACATCCCACCGGGTCCAAGGCTCGGCAGCAATGTCCTCGAGGTACGGCATCTGGTCAAGGGATTCGGGGACAGGCTGCTCTTCGACGGGCTCAGCTTCTCGCTACCGCGCGCCGGGATTGTTGGCGTGGTCGGGCCGAACGGCGTCGGCAAATCCACGCTCTTTCGGATGATCGTCGGTGAGGATCAGCCGGATTCCGGTGACCTCCGACTTGGCGAGACGGTACGCATCTCCTATGTCGACCAGGGCCGCTCTCG
>DASRJV010000189.1:0-15515 GCA_035649295.1 Propionibacteriaceae bacterium | reverse complement strand
GCACTGGTAGACATGGACGAATGGGGAGCCATGTCATCGTGGCGGGGGCAGGAATCGTCGGACTTGCGACCGCTTTTGAGCTAACGCGCCGCGGCCATTCCGTTACCGTGCTCGAGAAGGAATCGAGCCCGGCTCAACATCAGACCGGGAAAAACTCCGGCGTGATTCACTCCGGCCTCTACTACAAGCCCGGCAGCCTCAAGGCAACGCTGGGCACGGCCGGAGCAACGTCAATGCGGCGCTTCGCCGAAGACAACGGGGTCTTTGTCGAGATCTGCGGCAAGCTCGTGGTGGCGACCGACCCCGTACAACTGCCGGCGCTTCAGGAGCTCCAGCGACGAGGCCAGGCCAACGGCGTCCCGTGCCGGATGATCGGCGCCGAGGAGGCGAAGGAGTTCGAGCCCCATATCTCAGCTGTGTCAGCGATACGCGTTGAGTCGACAGGGATCGTTGACTTTCGCGGGGTTTGCGACGCCCTGCGAAAGCATGTCGAACAGGCGGACGGTGAGGTCTGCTTGGATCAACGCATCGTCGGCATCGCGTCGCATCCCGATGCCGTGACGATCACCACCAGGACCGGCGAGTTTCGAGCGGACCAGTTCGTCAACTGTGCCGGGCTGCACAGCGATCGGTTGGCCCGATTGGCTGGATTGCAGCCGGAAGTACGGATCATTCCGTTCCGGGGCGAGTACTACGAGCTCAGAGCCGAAGCGTCGCACCTAGTCAGAGGCCTGATCTATCCAGTGCCAGATCCGGCGTTCCCCTTCCTGGGTGTGCACTTGACCCGGATGATCAACGGATCGGTCCATGCCGGCCCGAACGCGATCTTCGCGCTGGCTCGGGAGGGCTACACCAAGCTGACGATCAACCCGCGCGACGTGGTGGACAGCGTGCGATGGCCAGGCCTGTGGAGATTGGGGAAGCGGTTCTGGCGCACCGGACTCGACGAAGCGCGGAGATCGCTGTCCAAGAAGCGCTTTCTGGCAAGCCTTCGTGAACTCGTCCCGGAACTTCCCGACGACTCCCTACTGCCAACGCATGCCGGCGTACGCGCCCAGGCGCTGCACCGCGACGGGAGGCTGGTCGATGACTTCTACTACGAGCGGGCGCCCCGTCAGGTCCATGTGCTCAACGCGCCCTCGCCGGCAGCCACCGCATCACTGGAGATCGGCAAGCGCATCGCCGACGAGTTGGAGGCCTCTTAATCTGGCTTGTCAGCGCGTTTGCGGCGGCGTACTAACCATGCCGTGAGCCCCACTGCCGCGGCAGCACCGGCTGCGCCGGCGATGATCTTGCTACGGGAGGTGCCCTTGGTGGCGGGCTCAATCTGCTCAGTCTCCTCGCCGCCGAGCAGCTTGACCGTACCCGCGTCGCCGTCGACCCGAATGAGCTGACCGCTGCGGATCCGCCGGGTCGCGACGGCTGTGCCGAGCACGGCAGGAATGCCATACTCCCGCGCCACGATCGAGCTGTGGCTGAGCGGGCCGCCGATGTCGGTCACCACCCCCGAAGCCATGGCGAACAGGGAAGTCCAGGCGGGCGTGGTGATGCTGGCGACGAGCACATCGCCGGGCTGCATCTGCCCGAAGTCCTGCGGTCCGCCGAGGACACGAGCCGGCGCGATGACGGTTCCCATGCTGCCCCCGATGCCCTTGATCAAGTCGCCGGTCTGATCTTCCGATGCCGCTGGCATCCATCTCCGGAACATGTCACCCCAGGCACCCTTCGGCAGCAGCTGCGGTGGTGTCGCTCTGAGCTGGCCGCCCCACACCTGCTTACGCCGCTCAACTTCGTCAGCGAGACTGGCCGCACTCTCGTCGATCTCCGTGCGGTGCAACCAGAACACGGCATTCGGCTCGTTGATCACGCCTGCCTGCTGCAGTCGCCGACCGATCTCGAGGAGCATGCGGCGTACCTGCGGCCACGCCAGCCCAACATCAGCGAGCGCATCCTCTCGAATCGGTGCCGCGCTCTGCGCCCAGTGCAGCAACCGGCGGAAGGCCCTGTTGCGGACCGGATCCAGTCGCGACAAGACCGCAGCCGCCGCCTCCTCCCTGCGGTTCGCGAAGCGGCGCTGGCGCTGGTACGGATCGACGCCCTTCCCGCTGGCGAAGAACCGCAGGGTCTCCAGCAGCGGAACGGGGTCGTCGGCCGGCACCGGATTCATGAAGTCGAGGTTGTAGACCGTGTGCCCATAGGTGTTGAGGTGGGCCTGGAACCGCGTGTGCCACTCATGCCACACCGGATTGTCCGAGGTGGCCGCCCGCTCCAAAAATTCCTGCGCGGGCAGAGTAAGTACCGACTCGGTCAGCTCTTGCTGGCCTCGGGTCCAGGTCGCGAGGTCGTAAAGCGACTTCTCGGCTCTGATCGGCTCGCTGTCAAAGCCGAGTACGAACACCTGACCGGGCGGATCGTCCCTGCCGCGGACTACTGCGTCGTAGAACCGGGTCAACAGTATTTCGCTGGTAGCGGCGACCGGGATGATGGTCTGTACCGCGGTGTAGTACTCAGCGGCCGCATCCACCAGCTCTTGGACGCCTCCTAGCAACTCATCTGTGCCCAGTTCGCTGATGTTTCGCGCGGTCCAGTCGCTGACGATCCGGCGATAGCGCGGATGGGAGTAGCTGCGCCAGCGATCTTGGGTTCCCCCGCCCAGCAGCATCCGGAAGGCCGGCGCACTCTTCCACATGAGCCGCCCCATGCCGGAAAGGCTGTAGCGGTAATAGGCGTATCCGTTGACCGTCGGCAGGCCAACGTCGCCTTCCCTGATGACGTCCTCTTGCAGGAACTCTCGGAACAGGCTCTGCAGCGAGCGGGTGACCGCACCGTCGATCATGTCGGCGAACAGCGGTGAGAGCGGGTCGGGCAGCTGCTCCACGATGCTGGCCCGGACGTACATGGCGGTGGGCTCGGGTACGGTCCAGTCCGTCGGCATCGCTGCCTCGACCTCTGGCAGCGCGGTGATCGGCCGGGCCTGCAGAATCCAGAACTGCCCGTTGGTGCGCGCCCACTCAATGTCTTGAGGTGCGCCGAAGTCTGTCTCGATGCGGGTGCCGTACCCGGCCAGCTCGGCGGCCTCAGCTTCGCTGAGCACGGCTAGCTTGCGCTGGTCCTCCGGTACCGGCCGCTCCTCGGTGCGCTGATCGGCATAGACCGTCATGACGGCTTTGTCGGCAGTTTCGCGTGACAGGACGGTGCCGTCCGGCGTATGCACCGTGAGGTTGTCGGTATTGACCGATCCACTGACGACGGCCTCACCGAGCCCCCAAGCGGCGCTGATCAGAGTCTCATCGCGACGGCCGTTGCTCGGGTTGGCGGTGAACATCACGCCCGCAGACTCGGCGTCGACCATCTGCTGAACGACAACGGCAAGGCTGACGCTGGCCGGATCGAGGCCCTGGCGCGCCCGGTATGCCATCGCACGCCCCGTCCACAGTGAGGCCCAACAATCCCGAACTGCCACCAGCAGATCCTCGAGTCCGCGGACATTGAGATAGGTGTCCTGCTGCCCTGCGAAGCTGGCCTCTGGGAGATCCTCTGCAGTCGCCGACGAGCGGACGGCAACCGGCACGTCCGCGCCGAGGTCGGCGTACGCCTCCGCGATCTCGATACGGGCGGAGTCGGACATCTCGGCGGAAAAGAGAGCTCGGATCTGTGCCGAAGCTTCGTCGTATCCGGCAGGATCATCCTTCGCGCCCGCAAGCGCGGTGATCTTGTCCTGCAGGTCGTGTTCGGCCACGTAGGCGCGGTAGGCGTCGGTGACCACCACGAAGCCGGCCGGCACTGGCAGACCGGCGCGGGTCAGTTCGCCCAGGTTCGCACCCTTGCCGCCGGCCTGGTCGATGTCGCTGCTGCCCAGCTGGTCAAACTGCCTGATGAAGATCATGAGCCACCTCTAGAGAATCTAACGCGCACTTCGACGTGCTCAGCGCGCAGCTTGGTCTGCAATTGGACACACGCCCCTGAGTTTGTCAAAGGACACGAAGGCCTACCCACGGCCCACATAGGGCATCTTGGTGGGCAGCACCGTGAGGGCCGCCACATTGGCGTCTAGCGGCAAGCTCGCCATGTAGACCACGGCATGCGCGACATCCTCCACACGCATCCGCGGCTCGGCGCGCACGCTGCCGTCGGCCTGAGGTACCCCTGCCGCCATAGCGGTCGTCATGTCGCTGGCGGCGTTGCCGATATCGATCTGGCCGCAGGCAATGTCATACGGACGCCCGTCCAGAGCGGTCGATTTGGTGAGGCCGCTAATGGCGTGTTTCGTGGCGGTGTAGGCAATCGATAGCGGGCGCGGCGCGTGTGCGGAGATGGAGCCGTTGTTGATGATGCGCCCGCCTTGTGGTTGTTGGGTGCGCATGACGCGGAACGCCTCCCTAATGCAGAGAAACGCGCCAGTGAGGTTGACGTGCACGACGGCCTGCCACTCATCCAGCGTTATCTCGTCCGGGTCGTGCGGCGGCCCGCTGATGCCGGCGTTGTTGAAGAGCAGATCGACTCGACCATGTCGAGCGACCGCGCTGTCGAAAAGGTTGCGTACGGAATCCTCGTCCGTTACGTCGGTTGGGATGGGGTCAAGCTGGAGGCTCGGATGGGCAGCCGCGATCTCATCCAGTGGTGCTGGGCGGCGGCCAGCAACGACCACGTGCCAACCGTCGGTCGCGAGCGCAGTTGCCGCCGCGGCTCCGATTCCACTGCCACCGCCGGTTACCACTGCGATTCTGTTATCCATCGTTGGCCCCTCTTTTTGGAGCTGCTCGCGCATCGCGCCGTATTGAATTGCTCTCTTCGCTCGCGGCGGATTCTCGAATCCGCCGCCATTGCCGACGCTCGCAGCTCTACCGAATGATGTCTCTATGCAGATTGCCATTCTTGGTACGGGTGCTGTCGGACCGGCACTGGGTAAGGCGCTCCGCGCCGCGGGCCACCAGGTCACGATCGGTACCCGTGACCCTGATCAAACCAAGGCCCGGGAACAGTGGGCCGCCGACGAACTGCCGCTCGCGGCGTACCGGGACCTTGACGCGGAGGTGTTCATCAACGCGACGAATGGCGCTGGTTCGTTGCCCGCGCTGCAGGCTGTGGGTGATGCGCTCACCGGCAAGGTGGTGATCGATACCTCGAACCCGCTCGACTTCTCACAGGGATTCCCGCCCTCGCTTTTCGTGAGCAACACCGACTCACTTGCCGAACAGCTGCAGCGTGAGCTGCCGGACGTGCGGCTAGTGAAGATGTTCAACACCATGGCGAATGAAGTGATGGTCAACCCGCGCAAGCTTCGGGACGACTCGACCATCTTCGTCGCCGGCGATGACGCCGCCGCCCGGCAGACCGCGGCATCATTGGCCGCCGATCTGGGATGGACCGATGTGTTCGACCTGGGCGACCTCACCGCAGCGCGCGGCCTGGAGATGTTCATTCCCCTCTGGGTGCGCATCTTTGGTCAGCTCGGCCGCGCGGAGTTCAACATCAAACTCGTGCGCTGACCTGTCAGCGTGGGTGGTCATTCCGGCAGCCACCCACACCGGACAACTCCGCTTTACTGGTGAACCTCTACTGCAGGCTCCTGGGCCATCGATTGCTCGTCTGCGGGCGGCTTGGTGTTGCGAATGAAGAATGCGCAAACCAGCGCGGCGATGCTGATCACCGCGGCGACCCCGAACGCAGTTTGAATACCGCCGTTGAGTGCGGCCAGCTCCGGCAGCCCGGCTTCGGTCAGGGTAGTTGTTCTGCTTGCCATGATCGCCACCAGCATCGCAGCGCCCGCCGCCCCGGCCACCTGCTGCAGCGTGCCCAAGGCGGCGCTGCCGTGTGAGTAGAGATACGGCGGCAGCGGGTTCAACCCAGCGGTGAACGAGGGCGTGAACAGGCAGGAGAGTCCCAACATCAGGAGCATGTGCACGCCGACGAGCATCCAGATCGGCGTACTGGCAGTCGCATTGCTGAACTGCCATAGCGTGAGGGTGAGTAGCGCAGCGCCAGGAATGGTCACCACCCGCGGCCCGTACCGATCGACGATTTTGCCGACGGTTGGTCCGGCCAGCCCCATCAAGAGGCCGCCGGGCAACAGCATGAGTCCAGTTGCAAGCGATCCGATCCCTCGGACCGTCTGCAGATAGATCGGCAGCAGGATGACCATACCGAACAGCGCCAGCATCGCCAGGCACAGCAGCGCGAGACTCAGGCTGAACATGGGATAGCTGAACGCGCGCAGGTCGAGCAACGGGCTGCGTCCTCCCCGGGCAAGCCGGAGCTGCCGCCATCCGAAGATCAGCATGCAGACCAGGCCGAATGCGATAAAGCCGAGAGCAACCTCTGGTCCTGAGGCGCCCCGACCAAGCTGGCTGAGGCCATAGACGAGGCCGCCGAACGCCGGGATCGAAAGCAGCACTGAGCGGAGGTCGAGTTTCTGGTGACCCGACTGACCGATGTTCACCAGCCGGCGCGAGCCGTAGATCAGGGAAGCCAGCGCAATCGGCAATACAAGAACGAACATGAAACGCCACGAAAGGAACTGCAGGACCAGCCCTGACAGCGTCGGGCCAATTGCCGGCGCGACGGAGATCGCAACCGTGATATTTCCCATCACCACACCGCGGCGCTCGGCGGGAACCAATGTCAATACCGTCGTCATCAACAGCGGGATCATCACTGCTGTACCTGACGCCTGGACAATGCGGGCCAGCAGCAGCAACCAGAAACCCGGCGAGAGTGCCGCGAGCAAGGTCCCAGCTGAGAACAGGCCCATGGCCAGTAGGAAGACAGTCCGAGTTGAGACTCGCTGCAGCAGGAAGCCCGTTGTCGGAATGACCACTGCCATGGTCAGCATGAACGCGGTCGTCAGCCATTGCACCGTGCGCGCAGAGATATCGAGATCGACCATCAACCGCGGCAATGCCACGCTCATGATCGTCTCGTTCAGGATCACCACAAATGCCGCGACCAGCAGAATCGCGATGACCTGGCGGTCCCGTGCTGGCAGCCGCTCCGAGACTGCCGCCTGCTGGCTGGTTGTGCTGGTCACCAGAACATGTCCTTACGTGTTCGACGCCGCGTACGACGACTGCGCCGTACGGAATGCACGGCCACGCTGCCGTACACCCAATCAGACTCACGGTCAGGACCAAACTCATCGCCGACCGCGGGCGCCGGACCCTTCGACAAGCTCAGGGCATACTCCGACGCCTATTAGACGCGACAACGCTATGGGCAGGCACTGACATTCCTCAATCGAGTTTTTTGTTCGCCTAGATCGGATCCCACTACTGTCAAGACCATGGCAAAGAAGAAGGCGCCAAAGGTCTCGAACGAGATATACGCAGCCGAGATCTTCCGGATGCAAACGGAGCTGGTCAAGCTCCAGGAATGGACGCGGCAGACCGGAGCCCGCATCTTGGTGATCTTCGAAGGACGCGATGCGGCCGGCAAAGGCGGTGCGATCAAGCGGATCACCGAGTATCTGAGCCCGCGGGTGGCGCGGATCGTCGCGTTGCCAACCCCCACCGAGAGGGAGCGCGGCCAGTGGTACTTCCAGCGCTACATCTCCCACCTGCCCAGCAAAGGCGAGATCGTTTTCTTCGACCGCTCCTGGTACAACCGTGCCGGCGTGGAGAAGGTAATGGGGTTCTGTACGCCAGCGGAATACGACCGTTTTCTGCAGCAGGCCCCGATCTTCGAGCAGATGCTGATCGATGACGGCATCATGCTCCGCAAATACTGGTTTTCGGTCTCCGACAGCGAGCAATTGCGTCGCTTCAGGTCTCGGCATCGCGATCCCGTGCGCCGCTGGAAGCTGAGTCCCACGGATCTGGAGTCGATCAACCGCTGGGAGGACTACTCACGAGCCAAGGACGTGATGATGGCCCACACCGACACCGTCACCAGCCCGTGGTTCGTGGTGGAATCCGACATCAAGAAGCACGCCCGCCTCAACATGATCGCCCACCTGCTGGTCACCATCCCCTACACCGAGGTAGCTGCTCCTCAGGTCGAGCTTCCCGAGCGCCTTACCCCGGCTTCGGACTACCAGAGACCGCCTCGAGAGAAGTTCAACTACGTGCCTGACTACGCCGACACCCTGCTAGGGGACCGCGAGGGCTGATCAGCTGCCTAGTCGAATTTCCGACCGATGCGGAGTTTTGGACGCATCCAGCCACGTACCCGAGTCGAATTTCCGTCCGATGCGGAGTTTTCGAGGTCAGTCAGGAGCCCCGCGCGAGCGGAGTCGTTCGCGCAACACCGAAGCCAGCTGCCGCTGCGCCCGTACGGTCTGCGTGGTCAGTCTGACCAGCGGAATTCGGCCCCCCGCGGCCAGCGACAGATCCTGTGGCAGCAAGATCCCACTGCGGGTTCCCACTCGACCACCGAGAGCTCGCAGCTGCGGGCCAATGCGGTGTCGGCCGAAGACGCCGACCACTGCAACCAAGACCCGTCGCAGCTGGCTGACTCCGTGCTGGGAGACAACCTTGTCCAGCACCTGTTCAGCGGCCTCGCAGCCGCCCGGAGTCGCCGCAGTCACCAGCACCAGCACACTCTGCGGATCGGCAAGCCGCTCCACTGCCGCGGCGGCGTGCGCGCCGCAGTCGTGCAGGGCCAGGCCGGGATTGACCAGCCGGACCTCGTCACCCTCCGGGAGCCGGAGACCGAGTTCGCCCGCCGCATGGTCGTAGAGCTGTGGCGCCCCGAGTACGTCTTGGCTGAGTGCGGCGAAGAGCAGCGCCACCACGGTGGTAGTGCCAACGCCGCCTGACGTCCCGGCGATCTGCACCGTGGTACGCCGCCCGGTCGGTGCCGCGCTGATCATGTTCCGTCCTCGACCCGGACTTGGCCCTCCAGAACCCGAGCGATTCCAGTCGCCACCGCGACTCCAGGCTCCCCGTCGGCCCCCCACGGCGTGATGGCCTCGGTCCACCAGACCTCACTCGCACCAAGATCAAGACCAGCTGTCACCTGACCGGCGTCGAGAGGGTGTTGCAAGAGTCGAGAGTTCTCGAGCGTCAGCACGGCCACGTCGGCGCCATCGACCAGCTGCAGCGCTGCGCCGCCGTACAGCGCGCGCACCCCCAGCTGATCGTCCACCACGGCGGCGGCAGCGACCAGCGCTTCGATGCTGACCGGCACCGGCGTGACCAGATACAGCTCACGCGGCATCCTGACCCCCTTCGAAGTTGGCCACCTGCACGATGCGCGGACGCTCCCCTCTGCGTACGAAGCGACCCCGACCAGGCACCATCTGCTCGGCGTAAACCTGCGGCAGGATCTGACCCTCACTCCGCTCGCCGGAGAGGATGAGTGAGCTGCCGCCGGTGTCCCGCAGGGTCTGCATCGCCACGTCGTACATCGCTCGGGACGAGCCCGCAACCGGTCTGGTCAGCAGCACGTGGAGTCGGAGATCACGAGCCGACGGCAGGTATGGCAGCAGCGGCTTCAACGGCTCTGTGCCGCCGGAGGCCAAGATGTCGTAGTCATCGGCGATCACCACGATCCGTGGCCCGGCGAGCTTGGCGGCCGGGTCGACAGTCCGCTTCTGCAACTCGGCCGCAATCGCCGCCGAAAGGGAACGCGCCTCCGCCGCCGTAGTCGCATGGCCGCCCAAATACGGCTCCGGGATCTGCCGCGCAATGTCGCCACGAATGTCCATCACCGCGAGGACCAGCTCGTCCGGGCTGCACCGCTCGAGCAGGCTTCGCACAACGCCGCGCAGCAGTGTGGTCTTGCCCGACCTGGTGTCACCGAAGGCGATCAGGTGCTGGTCGCGTACGCCCAACTCCAGGAAGGCCGGTTCCATGGTGTCCTGCCGCAACCCGAATGGCAGTAGCTCCGGTTCGTCCAAGGCGTCGGGGAGTTCTTCCGGGGAGATGTCGGTGGGCAGCAGTCGAATTGGCGCCGCTGCCGGTCCTCGCCAGCTGGCAGAGGTACGCGCAGCGAGCGCCTCGATCGCCTGGCCCATGGATTCGTCGTCGGTGTCGTCCAGCACGGGCAGCGCAACCTGAGCAAAGAGGCGCTCCTCAGTAAGCAGCCGTCCGGGCTGCTCAGCCCGGATCGTGGCTGACAGCTTCCGCCCAATCAGCGAATCGGCCGGATCGTTCAGCCGCAGCTCGAGCCGGGTCCCGATCAGCGGCTGGTGCGCCATCCGTAACTCGTTCCAGCGCGTCATGGCCAAGACGACGTGGATGCCGAAGCTGCCACCGCGCTGCAGCAGCGTGACCAGGCTGTCCTCGAGCTCCTCGAAATCGGTTCGCAGCTGAGCGAAGCCGTCGACCAGCAAGATGACGTCAGCCGAGACCAGCTCCGGAATCCTTCCGGCAGCGTGCGCGGCTCGCAATGAAGCCAGCGAGTCGATGCTGTGGTCACGGAAGACTCGCTCCCGAGTCGCCAGCATGCCCAGCAGCTCCTCCAGAAGCCGCTGCAGTCGGTCGCGGTGAGAGCGGGTCGCGACACCGCCGACATGCGGGAATCCTTCGATCCGCAACAGCCCGCCGCCACTCAGGTCCATGCCGTACAAGCTCAGCTGGCGCGGCGTGTGGGTGAGCGCCACCGACGCTGCCATGGTGCGCAAAAAGGTGCTGCGGCCGGACTGCGGTGCTCCCAGCACCGCGATGTGACCGCCGCCCTTGTTCAGATCGAGGAGCCACGGTTGCTGCCGTTGCTTTGCCGGATTGTCCAGCAGACCCACAGGGATCAGCAGCGCACTGTCAGCCAATTCACGCGACTCGTCATCGGCAAGCGTCCGGGACAGCGCCAGCCGCGACGGCAGCGGCGGCAGCCACACCGGCTGCACCTGCCGGGTAGGCATCCGGAGCCGATCAACGCATTCGGCCACCAGCGGGCGGCCGGTATCCGGCCGCGTCAGCTCCTGCTCCCCATCGTCTGCCTGCTCCGGGTTGGCCAACCCATTGAAGGTGGGCAAGAGCAATGGTTGCGGGCGACCGGCGTCGGCGTCGATCACCGGGGCCATAGTGCTGGTCACTGGGCCTGAGACATAGCCAGAGCGGAAGCGGCGGTAGACCGAGGTGTCAACCTTCAGATAGCCGTATCCGGGGATGGCCGGAAGGTGAAAGGCATCCGGGGAGTCCAGCACGACCGAGCTCTCCGATTCGGAGAAGGTGCGCAGTCCGATCCGGTACGACAGATAGCTGTCAAGGCCGCGGAGCTTGCCGGACTCGATCCGTTGACTGGACAGCAAGAGGTGGACGCCTATGGACCGGCCGATCCGGCCGATAGTGATCAAGAGATCGACGAAGTCTGGTTCGACGGTCAGCAGCTCGCCGAACTCATCGATCACGATGAACAGATGCGGCAGAGGCGGGAGTTCCGGTCGTTGGTGTCGCAGCTCGCGGTAGTAACTGATCGAGGGAACCGAACCGGCGTCACGGAGTAGTTCCTGCCGACGTACCACCTCACCATTGATGCTGGCCCGAGCCCGTTCGGTGAGCTGCGGATCATCGGCAAGGTTGTCGATGATGCCGGCCACATGCGGCAAGCCGCTGAAGGGCGCGAAGGCCGCACCGCCCTTGTAATCGACCAGCACCATGCTGAGGTCCTCGGGCGGATGCGACAGGGCCAGTGCGGTGATCAAGGTGCGCAGCATCTCGCTCTTGCCCGAGCCGGTAGCGCCTATGCAGATGCCGTGTGGCCCCATGCCGAGATGGGCAGATTCCTTCAGATCAAGGAGTATCGGCGCACCGAAGTCGTCCAGCCCAATGGGCACTCGCAGAAAGTCCCGTGGTGAACGTGGCTGCCAGGCTGTCTCCGGATTGATCATGGTGATGTCGGAGATGCCGAGCAGGTCAGTGATGTCAATGTCCTGGGATGATGTTGCCTCGTCCTGCCGCGACATGCTCAGCCGGAGTGGGGTGAGGGTACGCGCAATGGACTCGAACAGGCTCACCGGCGTCTGATCAAGTGTGGCCCCCTGAACGGCCTCATCTTGATGATCTTCTTCTAGCCGGGCGTCGCTGACCTGCGCCTGGGTCCCGTCGATCATGATCCGCACCGTGACGTCGGAGGGCTCGTGCAGCCGATCACTGAGCAGGTGGACGGTCGTCACTCCAAGATCACGCAGGGTGAGCTCGGCGTCCGGCACCGGGAGTGTAGAGGCTACTCGGCCAAAGTCATCGAGGAAGATCACTAGGCGCGAGTTGCTGCCGCGAGGCAACTTGAGCCCGCTGCGCTTGGCACTCGCGGCGAACTGTGCCCGATCAGCCAGATCTTGTCCGAGGACTTTGGCCAGAGCAGATGCCGATGCGGCGATTCGCCGCGCTGGAACCGGTCCGTCATAGAGTTCCGGATCCACGACGTGGGGCAGCAGGTCAAGGCCAGTCCAGTCAGCAGCGGCCTCCCGAGGGAAGGCAGCTGCAATGCGTACGTCTTCTGGTGCATGCAGCGCGGCCAGCTGCAGGATCAGTGAACGGGCTGCGCAGAGCACGTTTTCTCGATCTCCGATGATGGCGACCTCACCCGCACCGTCCAGGTTCACCCCAACCGGCATGCCACGAACGACCCGGTAATGAGCGACCACCGAGTTAGCCTCGTTGATCATGATCGGGTCGTACGGATGCACCGGGTTCTGTTCCTCCGGAACACTGAGCGAGAACATGACGCGGTCGCCGACACCGAGCCGGACGCTACAGAAATCGGTATGGTAGCGGCGCCGCTCCCAAAGCCGGGCTGGATCGCGAACCAGCTCAACAAGCGCTGCTGGCTCGGGATCCAGCTGAGCCGCCGCAGCGCGCACGTCACGGCCCCTGGTCCGCATTCGAGCTCGCAACTTCTCCAGAAAGTCGAGGTAGTGCTCACGCTGAGTCCGCCGGGTCCGGGATGCCGAGCCACGGTGGCTGAGCGCCATCGCCAATCCACCGATCAGTGCCACTACCAGCAGCAGGCCGCCAACGACCAGGAACACCGGGTTGCTATTACGCAGTACCACGATCATGATCACCGATGACAGTGCGCCGATCACCGGCAAAAAACTCTGCAGCGGCAAGCCGCTCACATGGCCGTCGGCGATCGTCGGAGGAGCAGCGATGCTCTCGGCCTCATCTGAACTGATCGGGCGCGTGATCCGAGTGGGCCGGTGGACAAGTCGCAAGGTCATGATCGCCGATCCCCTGCAGCAGGAGTCGGCAGCCGCTCAGCGGGCTGGGGTGGCACCAGCCGTCGGTAGGTCGGCCGCACCGCCTCAGCCATCAAAGCTGTGCATAAGCGGGTGTAGGAGAGCCGGGTCCGGACGGGCAACTGCCGGCTGGCGAGTGGCTGTGTCACCGCACGCGATGGGTCGTACGGGATGGTACGCACCGGCACCTGCAGCTGATCTTGAAGCCGCTCTGGGGTACGCCCCGCGGTACGGCCCACATCAACCAACACAAGCACCACCCTGGGCTGGTCTTCCACCTCCGAGAGGGCCGGCATCAGGGCCGCAGCTTCCTCTGCCGGATACCTGTCTGCCCGCGCCACGAGACACACCACGTGGCTGGCCCGGGCCACCTGCCGCAGGTCAACCTGCCGGTGGCGGACACCCCAGTCGGTGATCACCAGATCGTAGAACCGCGCGATCGGCGACACCTGCTCGAACCACGTACCAGCACTTGCCGCGAGTTGGTCACGGGCAAGGTCAAGAGCAATCAGACCGGTACCGGTCACCGGTAACCCGGCCCGGGCATCAGCGGCGTTGCCAGGATGCCCGCGGCGGTGTTCATTGCGCGGCCCATCAGTCACCCCGCGCGCTGCGGATCGAGTCAGGCCGGCGTGCCAAAGCAGGTTCGCCTCACCCGCCGAGGCATTGACCCCCAGCACCATTCCCGTGCGCCGCCGAGCCAGCATGCTGGCCACATAGCCAGCGGTTGAGGACGCGCCGCAGCCGCCGCGCAGCTGCACAAAACCGATCCGGCGTGAGAGTGCAAGCGGCGAGCGCAGCAGCGCGTCGCTGGTCGTGAGCTCATGGGTGATTGCGCTGACACTCCCCAGCAGCGCAGAGATGATCATGGATGCCGGAGCTGCTCTCGTCATGATCTAGAACGCCCCCAGCAAATCACTGAAGATGCCGAACATGCCTAACAGCAGGGGAATCAACGCGATCACGGCTAGCGCCTCGATCACGTTGCCGATCCGTCGCAGGAAGGCGCGTTGGTGCGGTGCCGGCCGGGCCAACACCATGATCAATACCAGTACCGCGATACCCGCCAAGATGGCGGCCAGCAGCGGCCCACCGAGCTGCGGTTGGCCCAATAGGCCACCCAGCAAACCGGCGAGTACCGCAGACCAGAGTGCCATTTGCTGCACCCCCAGCGGGAAGGCTCGGGTTCGTAATGCGGTCACGATGATCACTACACAACCCACGCCGAACGCCCAGAGATCATCTGAGGCCAGCAGTGTGGCACCGGTCACGGCGATCGGAACTGCGACGGCGAAGGTGACCCAGCTGAGGAGTCGGTACGCGTCATTGACGGTCATGGAGACCTCGTCGCGACGGCGCGGGTGACCCTCGACCACCTGGTCGTCGAGACCAGTCAGCCCGGAAGCCGCCAGCGCCAGCCGTGGCAGTACGCCGCACACCACAACCGACATAGCAGCTGTCACCGCGGCAGCGTCAACGACGGACGAGCCCAATGCCACCATGATCAGCGGCAAAGCAGAGACTGGGATGCCGACCAGACTGCCGAACCAGGCAGGCCGAGAACGCAAACCCTGGCCAAAGCCGAGACCGAGACACAGCCAGCCGAGGACAGCGAATCCCAGGACGGCCGCCGCGAGCCGGACCGGTTGCGCAAGGTTGAACGCTGAGCTGAGCTGCCATGCGGCATTCGCGGCTATGCCCAGCCCTGCGGCGGTGCCGGCCACGCAGATCCAGCGCAGCGAGGCTCGTCCGAGGATGGCGGACGTCAACGACAGCACAACGACCGCGACGACGAGCGACAACAGGCCCGCAGGCAGCTGAGCCGCTAGAGCGCAGCTGAGTACCCCGATGGCAACAGAACCGGTGAGCTCGCGGGTGAAGCGCGACCAGAGTCCTGCTCGGTCGCGCAGTGATTCGCCGAGCACATCGGTCACATCGGCCACCTCAGGTGGGGGCGGAGCGTCGTCGGACCGTACCAGGCGGAGCAGCTCGCCGTCGGAAACGCGCTGGTCGGCGATGGTGAGAGCTACGTCCAGTTGCTCACCGGTGGTGCGTACCAGGGTCAGTGGGCGGACCACCGAACCGGTCGGTTCATCGAGCAGATCCATCAGCCTGGGCATCAGGCCAGCTATCGCCTCGTCATTCGGCACCACGAGATCGGCCTTGCGAGCCGACCCGATCACTGTCAGCCGTGTGAACTCCGTCATCGCCGCCCCCTTCCTGTGGTCGCCCCATCACTTAACCGATCACCGGACGCGTCACGAAATCCAATACCGAGAGCCGGAGCGGATCGAGCGCCGAGCTAGGACGTGATGCCCCCACTCCGACCACCCCGCTGCGTTGCAGCCGGTCGAAGCCGTCCTGTGCCGTCACAGCCCAGGCCTGGGGCTCAACCTCT
>DASRJV010000188.1:0-3086 GCA_035649295.1 Propionibacteriaceae bacterium | reverse complement strand
AGGCGCGCAGCCTCACACGCTTCCGCGGTGTCCGCCGGATCGTCGCCGATGCAGTCGTAACGCCGGTATCCGAGATCGACAGCCGCCTCTGCCGCCTTCCTGGGGTCAGGTTCGCCGGGCACGCCCGTCGTGGTCACCGGTTAATCTTGCAAGAGTTGCCTGCCAGCAGCTGTGGGAACGACAAGATCACGGGTTTGATGGTGATCGCTCGCGCATTCCGATGCTCGCAATCACGGGTAACGGGACATCCGGACGGCTGTGACAAATCGCGGTCGCCCATTGAGGTCCAGATGATCGCGTACGCCGGCGAACGCGCCGTGCCGGACAAGGACCTGTTGAGCGGATTCGCCTTGGAGATCAGCGTGTTCGACGCAGAGCAGCCCAGCCGGTCGCAGCAGTCGCGCTGCCTCCGCAGCTGCGACCTTGATCGCATCGAGGCCGTCATCACCGGAGAACAGGGCCAGCGGGGGATCGTAGTCGCGCACCTCGGGGAGGACGGATTCAAAAGCCTCCAACGGGATGTAGGGCGGGTTCGCGATCACTAGATCCACGGTGCCGCTGAGCTCAGGCAGGGCGCCGATCATGTCCTGGACGTGTAGCTCAACCGTCGTATCGGCAAGGTTGCGCGCGGCGTAGGCCGCGGCTTCTTCCGATAGCTCGACAGCATGAACTCGGGTCCCGGTCAGTTCCAGAGCGATGGATTTGGCGACTGCGCCAGATCCGGTGCCGAGCTCGACGACCAATGGCAGGTGTCGTGACTCACCACGTGCTACCGCATAGACCATTGGCCGCAGTTGTTCGATCGCCCAGCCGGTCATCACTTCAGTCTCGGGCCGAGGTACGAACACGCCTGGGCCTACTTCGACTTCCAGATAGCGGAAGTGTGCTCGACCGGTCAGATGCTGCAGTGGTATCCGACGGGCGCGCTTCTTGATCAATACCTCAAAGTACGCGGCTTGGGCATCCTCCACGGCATCGAGCAGCGGAAGCCGAGCCAGCTCGACTCCTGCGGCGTACGCCAGCAGCTGACGAGCCTCCTGCTCTGCTGAGCTGACGCCGACCTCGCGTAATTCACTGGCCGCCTGTCGCAGCAGCGGTCGAACAGCCTTGCTCACTGCTTCGAGCCACCGACCTGGGAGAGCCGGAACTGGATGTCGGCCTCCTGCAACGCCGTGATCACCGCGTCCAGATCGCCATTCAGGACCTGATCAAGGTTGTAGGACTTAAAACCGATCCGATGGTCGGAGATTCGGTTCTCGGGAAAGTTGTAGGTACGGATGCGCTCGGAACGGTCGACCGTTCGGACCTGGCTACGGCGGGCCGCTGAGGCCGCATTGGCAGCTTCCTCTTCAGCAGCAGCTGTCAGCCGGGCCCGAAGCATGCGCATCGCCTGCTCGCGGTTCTGCAGCTGGGAGCGCTCATTTTGGCAGGAGACCACGATGCCGCTGGGGAGATGGGTGATCCGCACCGCTGAGTCAGTGGTGTTGACGCCCTGACCGCCGGGCCCGGAGGAGCGATAGACGTCGATTCGGAGATCGTCTTCATTGATCTCCACCTCGGTCTCGGCTACCTCGGGCATGACCAGCACTCCAGCAGCGGAAGTATGGAGCCGACCTTGTGACTCGGTCACGGGCACCCGTTGCACTCGATGGACGCCACCTTCGAACTTGAGCACCCCGTAGGGCATCGACTCCGGCTCACCCGCGGCCGGCGCCTTGATCGCTACGGTCACTGACTTGTAGCCACCGAGGTCGGTTTCCTGGGCATCGAGAATCTCGACCTTCCAGCCACGGCTCTCGGCGTAACGCGAATACATCTTGAGCAGATCACCGGCGAACAGTGCGGACTCCTCGCCACCTTCACCTGACTTGATCTCCATCAGCGCGTCCGAGGAGTCGTTGGGGTCCCGCGGGGCCAGCAGTCGCGTCAGCCGCTCCGTGACCGGGCCGAGCCGTGCCTCTAGCTCCGCAGCCTCGGTGGCCAACGAGGAATCCTCCGCAGCCAGCTCCTTTGCTGCCTCAAGATCATCCGTAAGCCGGGCGTACTCATCCAATGCCTTGATGACCGGAGTCAGCTCCGCGTAACGCCTGCCCACTTTGCGGGCACGAGCAAGATCGGCATGGACAGCCGGATCACCAAGCGCGGTTTCCAGCTCCTGGAATTCAGCACGCAGCGGGGCTGCCGACTCGAACATCTGGCACTCCCCTCTCCGACGTGTCAGCGTGGGTGGTTGCCCTGGCGACCACCCACGCTGACAACTCGGTGGTCCGGACGTAGCAAGCGCCGGGATGCAGGTTGCTTCCTGCCTCCCGGCGCTGTTGTGCAGCTACTTGCTGGTGGCCTTCTTGGCCGGCCGCTTAGCGGCGTACCTCTTCTCGAAGCGAGCCACGCGGCCGCCAGTGTCAAGAATCTTCTGCTTGCCTGTGTAGAACGGGTGGCAAGCCGAACATACGTCTGCATGGATCACGCCGTTGGGCGCGGTGCTGCGGGTGGTGAACGTGTTACCACAGGTGCAGGTCACCAGCGTCTCCACGTACGCGGGGTGAATGTCGGGCTTCATGTTTGTCTCCTCATCATCTGCGCCGGGTCGCCACGTACTGCGCTTACGGCGTGAACCGGCACCAAAGAGCGATTCTGCCGCAGCATCACGTGCGGCACCAAATGCTGAACAATGGTCGACTCCGCTTTAGTCCCGCGCCAACCGCCCGGCGGGCTCAGTCCTGTGACGGAATGGTCTTGGTGATCGCCATCAGGAACTCGGCGTTGCTCTGGGTCTTGCGAAGCCGGTCCAGCAGCATCTCCAGCCCTTGCAAGCTCTCCAGGCCTGAGAGAACGCGACGCAGTTTCCATACGATGGCCAGCTCCTCGCGACTCATCAGCAGCTCCTCGCGGCGGGTGCTGGACGCGTCGACGTCGATCGCAGGGAAGATCCGCTTCTCGGCGAACTCGCGGCGCAGCCTGATCTCTGAGTTGCCGGTGCCCTTGAACTCTTCGAAGATCACCTCGTCCATCTTCGAGCCGGTCTCGATCAGAGCAGTCGCGATGATCGTGAGCGATCCGCCACCCTCGATGTTGCGGGCGGCGCC